>NZ_JBEOWS010000145.1:0-22196 GCF_040296125.1 Streptomyces sp. NPDC002265
GCCCCGGTCACCCCGGTGACCGGGGCTCGCGCCATGTCTGAGAGAAAAGAGAAGCTGCGCAGAATACGGTGCGCGGCTTCTCCTTCGCGTCCGACGTGTCCGACACGTCCAGCGCGTCCGCCGTATTCGATGTACCCGAGAGGACGACCTCCCGTGACCGCCACGCTCACCGCCCCGGCCGACGCCGCCTCGCGGCCGGCCCATCGCGACGGCAACGTGCTGCGCTGGCTCGGCGCCTACACCGCGTCGATGGTCGGGGACAACGTCTACTACCTCGCGCTGTCCTGGGCCGCCGTCCAGGCCGGGTCGCCCTCGCAGGCCGGTCTGGTGATGGCCGTCAGCGCGGTGCCGCGGGCCCTGCTGATGCTCGGCGGGGGCGTGGTCGCCGACCGGTTCGGGCCGCGCCGGGTCGTCATCGGCAGCGACGCCGTGCGCTGCGCGGTGGTGCTCGCGGTCGCCGCGCTGCTCCTCGTCTCCGGCCCCGGGCTGTGGCCGCTGGTCGTGCTCGCCGTGGTCTTCGGCATCGTGGACGCCGTCTTCATGCCCGCGGTGGGGGCGCTGCCCGCCCGGCTGACCGGACCGGACCAGCTCGCCCGGGTCCAGGGCCTGCGCGGTCTCGCCATTCGCTTCGCCGGAGTGGTGGGCGGGCCGCTCGGCGGTCTGGGAGTGGCCCTGGGCGGGGCCGCCGGCGCGTTCGGCCTGGCCGGACTGCTGATAGCGGTGTCGGTCCCGCTGCTGCTGTCCGTACGGACCCGGAACCTCGCGACGCCTGCCGCGACGCCTGGCTCGGCGACGCCGGTGCCGGCGGAGGCGTCGGCGGCGGGCACGGCCGACGTGTCCGGGGCGTCCGAGACGCCCGGGGCTCCCGCTGGCGTGGCGGAGGCCGCCGCGGGCGGTCCGTGGCGGGATCTGCGCGAGGGCCTGGGCTACATCCGCGGGCACCGGGTCCTCGCGCCGCTCCTGGTCGCCATCGCCCTCGGCGACCTCGGCTTCGTCGGACCGCTCAACGTCGGGCTGACCCTGCTGGCCGACCAGCGCGGCTGGGGCGCCGCAGGCATGGGCGGGGTGCTCTCCGGATTCGGGGCCGGTGCGGGAATCGCCGCGCTGCTGCTGGCCGTACGCGGGCGGCTGCCGCACGCGGCGCGGGTCGCGGCGGGCGCGATCATCACCGGCTCGGTCGCGATCGGTGCGCTCGCCTTCGTACCCGACCTGACCGCGGCCATCGGCGTGGCCGTTCTCGTCGGCCTGCTCACCGGACTCAGCGGCGCGTTGTGCGGCGCCCTGCTCCAGACCCAGGCCGAACCCGCCTACCTGGGCCGCGTCAGCTCCGTCGCGGGCGTCGTCAGCCTCGGCTTCGCCCCGCTCAGCATGCCGCTGAGCGCGGCCGCCATCGGCTGGTGGGGCACCGGCCCCGTCTTCGTCACCAGCGCCGCGGTCTGCGGACTCGGCGGTGTGGTCGTCCTGTGCAGCGGCCCGCTGCGCCGCGCCCGGCTGCCGCTCTGAACCCTGCGCGTGCGGGTGTGCCGGCGCACAAGGATGGCTCGCGTCCGGTAGGAGTGCGCCCAGCGTGCAGCGGGGTCCGGCAGGCCTGTTTTCCGAGGTCGCAGGGCCCTTGAGGAGCTCGCCGAGGGGCTCGGGCACCTGGTTCCGCCGCCGGTTGCGCGGTCGTAACGTGACGGCCGTGACCGGACAGACGATCCCCCCACGTCCGCTCCGCCCGCCCAGGCTCCACGGCCGGAGCGCGGAACTGGAAGCCGTAGAAGCGCTGTCGGCCCGGCTGCGCGCCGGACGCGGCGGCGCCCTCGTCCTCACCGGGACCCCGGGACTCGGACGCACCGCACTGCTCGCACAGGTCCGCCGCACCTTCGACGAGGGCACCGTGTGGCACGCGAGGGCGACCCGGGCCGAGAGCCGCATCCCGTACGGCGGCCTGCACGCCCTGCTCAGCTCCGCGGCCGCGGACCCCCCGCTGCGGGCCCTGCGGGTGCTCGGGGCCGGGCTGGAGCCGGCCGCGCTGCTGGAACTGCTGGGCGAACGGACCCCGGGGCGGCCGCTGCTGGTGTGCGTGGACGACGTACATCTGTGGGACGGGCCGTCCCGCGCGGCCCTCGGGTTCGTCGCCCGGCGGCTGGACACCGCACGTCCCATCGGCCTGCTGCTGTCCGCGGCGGCCCGCGGCCGCCCGGACGGCGAACTCGCCGGCCTGCCCCTGGTCCGCCTCGGCCCGCTCGGCCCGGCCGCGGCCGGCGCGCTCGCGGACGACCTCGCCGCCCGCCCCCTCGACCCCGCCGTACGCCGCGAACTGGTCCGCGGGACGGTCGGCAACCCGCGGCTGCTGACCGACGTCCTGGCCGGGCTCGGCCCACGGCAGCTCGGCGGCGAACTGCCGTTGCCGGCACCGCTGGTCGCCCCCGACGTCCTGGTGCGGGCCTGCGGGGCGGGCCCCGGCGACCTGTCGTCCGGGACCCGGCTGCTCCTGCTGCTGGCCGCGGCCGCGCAGGAGCAGGACCCGTACGGGCACGGGGCCGACCTCCTCCTCGTCCTGCGCGCGGCCGGTGCCGCCGGGGCCGGGCGCGCGGAACTGGCCGAGGCCGAGGACGCCGGTGTGCTGCGCGTCGCCGGGGAACGTGTGGTGTTCTCCGGTGAACCGCTGCGCCGTGCGGTCCACGACGAGGTGTCACCCGCCCGGCGCCGGCAGGCCCATACGCTGCTGGCGCTGGCCCTGGCCGGTGAACGCCGGCGGCTGCCGCGCCTGGTGCACCGGGCCCTGGCCGCGCCGGGCCCCGACCCCCGGCTCGCCGCCGAACTGGCGGCCGTCGCGGAGGACGACCCGAGCCGGACCCATGCCGAACGGTCCGTGGCCCTGGAGCGCGCGGCCGTCCTCACCGAGCACGACGGCGCCAGGGTCGCGCGGCTCGCCGCCGCCGCGGAGCACGCCCGGCTGGCCGGCCGTCCCGCGCGGGCCCGTGAACTGCTGGCCGCGGCCCGGCCGTGGCCGGCGCACGACGCGGTGCGCGGCCGGGCGGAACTCGTCCGCGGGCTGCTCGAACTCCAGGACGGGCCCGTGGCCGACGCCTGCGAGGCACTGCGGCTGGCGGCGGAGCTGCTGGCTCCCTACGACGCGCGGCGCACCGACCTGGCGCTGCTCGCCGGGATGGAGGCGGCCTGGTCCGCGGGCGACGCGGAGTCCTATCTGCGGATCACCGTCGGATCCGGCCTGTCCGCTTCTCGCGAGGTGCCGGTCCCGCAGCCGGTGCGCGCCTTGACCCCGACCGGGGCTCTGCCCGCGCTTTCCGGGGTTTCGCCCGCCCCTTCCGGGGTTTTGCCCGGCATTCCTCCCCAGGCTCTTCCCGGGGCCCTTCCCCGAGTTCTTCCCGACGCCGTCCCCGACGCCCGTTCCGAGGATCCTCCGGGAGCCCTGCCCGCCGCCCCCGCCGGGATCCTCCCGGCCGTACGGCAGACCGTGGGGCCGGCCCAGACCTTCGCGGCGGAGTACCGCGCCGGGATGACGGACCTGCTGAGCGGGCGGACCGCGCGGGGCAGGCAGGTGCTGCGGCGGCTCGTGGAGCGGGGCGAGCGCGCGGGGGAGCCCGAGCTGCTGGTGTGCGCCGGTGCCGCGGCGCTGGTCGTGGGCGACCTCGCGGCCGCGTGCCGGGTGCACGCGCGGGCACTGGCGGTCGCGCGCTCGCGCGGCCACGCCATTCTCGTCCCGCTGATGCTGGAGCGGCTGGCCTACGGCGAGCTGCGGGCCGGACGGCACCTGCGGGCCCGGGTGCATGCCGAGGAGGGTCTGCGCGCCGCCCTGCGCACCGGGCAGCGCAACATCGCCGCCCATCAGCACGCCGTCCTGGCCCTGGTCGCCTCCCTGGCGGGCGACGCCGAGACCGTGGCCGAGCACGCCACCGCCTGCTCGGCCGTCGCCGACGCGCACGGCCTCGCCCTGGCCGCGTCGCTCGCCCAGTGGGCTCTGGCCCGCACCGACCTGAGCCGGGGCCGGGCCCCCGAGGCGGCGGCCCGGCTCGGCCCCCTGGTGCGGCCCGGCCCCTGCGGTGGCCACTTCGCGGTACGGATGCTCGCCGTGCCCTGCTACGTCGAGGCCGCCGTGCTGGCCGGCGCACCGGAGGCCGCGCCCGCGGTCGTCGCGGAGTTCGCCCTCTGGGCGGAGCAGGGCATCGACGCCGCCGCCCCGGCGCTGCTCGCCCGCTGCCGCGCCCTGCTGGAGACCGTCGAGGGCAGGGGCGAACCCGCGGCCCGCGACGGCACCCCGACCCACGACGACGACCGCACCGGCCCCCATCCGGCCGAGGTCCACTACGCGCAGGCGCTGGCCCGCCACGACCTGGTGGGCGGCGACTTCGAACGTGCCCGTACCCAGCTGCTGTTCGGCAACTGGCTGCGGCGCAGGCGTCGGCCGGGCGAGGCACGGGGGCGGCTGCGCGACGCCCTGGTCGCGTTCGAACGCTGCGGGGCCGGTGCGTGGGCCCGGCAGGCACGGGCCGAACTGCGCGCCACCGGTGACGCCCCGGCCGCCGAACCCCGGGGACCGCTGGTCCGGCTGACACCGCAGCAGCTGCGGATCGCCCGGTTCGTCGCGGAGGGGGCCACCAACCGTGAGGTGGCCATGCGGCTGTCGGTGAGCCCGCGCACGGTCGACCACCATCTGCGCAATGTGTTCGCGCTCCTCGGGGTGCGCTCGCGGATCGAGCTGGCGAGGTTCGTCGACCGGGAGGACACGTCCGGCGACCGCCCCGGGGAACCCGCCCCGGCACGGTACGGCTTCCCGCCGCGCGAATGACCCCCGGCGCGGCGAGCGTCCTGGGAGAGCGGTCGCCCCCGGCGCGGCGAGTGATCCGGCACGGCACGGCGAGCGGCCTGGCAGAGCGGTCGCCCCCGGGAGAGCGAGCGCCTCGGCATGGCGGTCACCCCGGGAGAGCGGCCGTCTCGTCACGGCGAGCGGTCCAGCAGGACAGGCGATCCGGGAGAGCGGCCGTCCCGGCATGGCGGTCGCCCTGGGAGAGCGGCCGTCTCGTCACGGCGAGCGGTCCAGCAGGACAGGCGATCCGGCAGAGCGGCCGTCCCGGCATGGCGAGCGCCCTGGCAGAGCGGTCGCTCCGGGAGATCGAGCGCCTCGGCACGGGCGAGCGATCCGGGAGAGCGGCCGTCCCGGCATGGCGGTCGCCCTGGGAGAGCGGTCGCCCCGGCAGGCGAGCGCCCCGGGAGAGCGGCCGTCCTGGCACAGCGGTCGCCCCGGCACAGCGGCCGTCCCGGCACGGCGAGCGCCCGGGGAGCGGTCGCCCCGGCACGGTGAGTGATCCGCCAGGACAGGCGATCCGGCAGGGCGGGTGATCCGGCGGACGCGGACGCGGGCGCGGGGCCGGCGGACGCCCGCGGAGCCGTGTGCCGCCCGCCACCTGCTGCCCGCGGCCGGAGGCGCGGATTCCCGGGGCGGCGGGGAATTTGGTCCGACACTCTGGGGACCGACCGGACGGTATGTCATCCTGCGGGACCAAGGACTGCTCCGGAGCCGCCGGCGGAGGACGAACGCCGTGCCGTGCACCGGTGCGAACCGACCCGGTGGAGGACTGCGATGCCGAACGCCGTACGAGCCCGTGTCCGGGCGGTGCCCGAGCTGCCGCCCCCCTCTCCGCCCCTGCGTTCCAGCGTCGACGCGGACGCCTTGGCCGTGCTGCACCGCGCGGCCGCCGTCCTGATGGACGACCTTCCCGAGCTCACCGACCGGCTGCTCACCGTGCTCCGGGAACAGGAGCCCGCCTACCGGGCGGCTCTCGAAGCAGACCCCTCGGGCATCTGGCAGGAGGCCCACCGCTCCCTGCGCCACAACGTCGGCTCCCTGCTGCGCCCCAGGGAGTCCCGGGACGCCGCCCGGCGCTGTTCGTGGCGGATCGGCGCCGAACGGGCCGAACAGGGGCTGCCGTTGGACGCGCTGCTGCACGCCTTCCGGCTCGGTGGCGCCCTGGTGTGGCGCGGTCTCGTCGAGGAGGCCGCGCGGCGCGACCCCGACGACGTACGCCTGCTCGTGCACGTGGCCGCCGACGTGTGGAACTTCGTCGACGAGCACTGCACGCTGGTCGCCGACGCCTACCGGCAGGTGGAGCGGCAGCTCGCCTGGCGCCGGGAGAACCGGCTGCGGCTGATGACCACCGCCCTCCTCGACGGCACCACCCGCATCGCCGACCTGCCGGACGTCGCCGCCGCGCTGGAACTGCCCGAGCACGGCAGGTACGCGGTGGTGAGCGTGGCCGCCGCGCACCCGGCCGCCCACACCGGCACCCCGCTGCTGTCGGTGCCGCCCGGGATGCGGGCGCACTGGCACGCCGGGGCGGACGCGGAACACGCGGTCGTGCACCTCGGCGAGAGCGAGCCGGCCGACCTGGTCGACCGGGTGACCGCGCCCGTGGGGGCCCGGGTCGGCATCAGCCGTGCCGTGGAGGGCCTCGCGGCGGTCGGGGACGCGCGCCGGCTCTCCGAGACCGCGCTGCGGGCCTGCCCGGAGAGCGGCGGCACGGTCCTGCTCGACGAGCATCTGCCGGCCGCCCTGCTGGTGTCCGCGCCCGCTCTGGGCGCGGCGCTGGTCCACCGGGTCCTGGGCCCGCTGCTGAGTCTCGACCCGGGCGACCGGGACCTGCTGCTGGACACGGTGTGCGTCTGGCTCGACAGCGACGGCTCCGCGCAGCGCGCGGCGACCCGGCTGTACTGCCACCGCAACACGGTCCTCAACCGGCTGCGCCGTTTCGAGCAGCTCACCGGCCGCTCGCTCACCCGGCCCGCGGACGTCGTCGACACGTCGCTCGCCCTGACCGCCCGACGACTTCTCGGCGACTGAATGCCCTTGCCTCCTCTGGGAGTTGGCGGTCAGGCGGATGCACGGGGTGGCGGCCGGACGCCGCCCGCTCCGGACCGGACACCCCGTCCGGAGCGGCTCGCTGGGCAGCGGCACAACCCCCCGCCGCCGACGCTGGGAGCGGGTCCTGAGCCGCCGCCGCGCGCTGTACGCCGTCCGGTGCGCGTGCTCTCGTAGGGCCACTTCCCCCGTAGGTCCGCGTCGTGCGGAGCCGAGGAGTTGTGATGCCCTCTCTGTCATCGGACGGTACCCGGCAGGACGCGTCCCCGCCGGGCGCGCCGTCCCCCGGCGACCCGCGCCCCGGCGGCCCGCGCTCCGACGGGCCGTCGGTGCTGCGCGTGCGTGATCTCGACGTGGCCTACGGGCGTGCCCTGACCGCGTTGCGAGGTGTCAGCCTGGAGGTGCCCGCAGGCGGCGCCGTCGCCCTGCTCGGTGCCAACGGCGCGGGCAAGAGCACCTTGTTGCGCTCCCTGTCCGGCACCCTGCGCCTGCACCGCGGGGCGATCACCGCGGGCAGTGCCCACTACGGCGGCCTGCGGCTGGACGGGCAGAACCCGGTGGCCGCGGTGCGCGCCGGGGTCGTACAAGTCCCCGAGGGGCGGCGGGTGTTCGCCGGACTCACGGTGGACGAGAACCTGCGCGCCGGCGGACTCGGGCTGAGCCGCCGCGCCCCGGCGGTCGTCCGGGCCGCCAGGGAACGGGTCTTCGGGCTCTTCCCCCGGCTCGCGGAGCGGCGCAGGCAGCGCGCCGGACTGCTGTCCGGCGGCGAGCAGCAGATGCTCGCCATCGGGCGGGCGCTGATGGCCGCGCCCAGGCTGCTGCTCCTGGACGAACCCTCCCTCGGACTGGCCCCGTTGATGGTCGAGCGCATCGCCGAGGTGATCCGGGAGATCAACGGCCAGGGCACCTCGGTCCTGCTCGTGGAGCAGAACGCGGCGATGGCGCTGGCGCTGTGCGACCAGGCGTACGTCCTGGAGGTCGGCGAGGTGCGGCTGTCCGGCCCGGCCGCCGAACTGGCCGGGACCGACGCGGTACGCCGTCTCTACCTGGGCGAGGAGGCGACCCCCGCGCCGGCCCCGGCACCGGACTCCGCGCCGGCCCCGGCACCGGACTCCGCGTCGGTCCCGCCACCGGACTCCGCGTCGGTCCAGGCGCCGGCCTCCGCACCGGCCCCGGCTGCCGGGAGTGCCGCCCCACCTCCCGAGGGTTCCGTCCCGCCTGCCGAGGGTTCCTCCGCTCCCGCTCGCGCGTCCGCCGCCGAAGGGCAGGGTGCCCCATGAGCGGCCCGCCCCCGCCCCCGCCCCTGCACGTCGAGGACGTCACGGTCAGGTTCGCCGGACTCACCGCGCTGGACTCGGTCGGGTTCACCGTCGCGCCCGGCAGCGTGCACGCGCTGATCGGGCCCAACGGAGCGGGCAAGTCGACCTGCTTCAACGTCGTCTCCGGACTGTGCCGGCCCACCCGGGGCGGGGTCCGCCTCGGCGAGCGGGAACTCACCCGGCTGCCCCCGCACCGGATCGCCCTGCTCGGCATCGCCCGCACCTTCCAGAACATCGTCACCACGGCCGGCACGGTCGGCGACAACCTGATGCTCGGCCGCCAGGCCCTGGGCCGGGCGGGGTTCACCGCCACCGCACTGCGGCTGCCGGGCACCGTGCGCGAGCAGCGCGAGCACCGCGCGCGGGCCCGGGAGACCGCCGAACTCACCGGCCTCGGACCGCTGTTCGACACCCCGGTCGCCCTGCTGCCCTACGGCGACCGCAAGCGGGTCGAACTCGCCCGCGCCCTGTGCCTGGAACCACGGGTGCTGCTGCTGGACGAACCGGTGGCCGGCATGAACTCCGGCGAACGCGCCCGCACCGTCGAGGTGCTGCGCACGGTCCGCGCCGAACTGGGCCTGTCCGTACTGCTGGTGGAGCACGACATGGGCCTCGTCATGCGGCTGGCCGACGAGGTCACCGTCCTCGACTTCGGCCGCCGTATCGCCGCGGGCACCCCGGACCGGGTCCGCCAGGACCCCGAGGTGCGCCGCGCCTACCTCGGCACCCCGACCACCTCCCGGGAGCACATCGCATGAGCACCGCCCTGGACACCGTGCTGAACGGACTCGCCCTCGGCTCGGTCTACGCCCTGGTCGCCCTCGGCTTCGTCATCATCTTCAAGGCCTCGGCGGTGATGAACTTCGCCCACGGCTCGCTGCTGCTGCTCGGCGGCTATCTCACCGCGGTGCTGCACGACCGGCTCGGCTTCGCGGGCGCCCTCGCCCTCGCGGTGCTCGCCACCGCGGCGGCCGCCGGGCTGATCGACGTACTGCTGCTGCGCCGCGTAGACCCGGCCGCCGCGCATGTGCTGACCATCGTCACCATCGGCGTCGACATCCTGCTGATGACCGACCTCACCCGCCGCATCGGCGGGGACCTGCTCACCCTCGGCGACCCCTGGGGCTCCGCCGTGACCCGGCTCGGCCCGGCGACCGTCGCCGACAGCCGGATCGCCTCGATCCTGGTGTCGACCGTGGTCATCGCCGCGGTCTTCGCCGTGTTCCGGTTCACCCCCTGGGGCCTGTCGCTGCGCGCCGCCGCCGAGGACCAGGAGGCCGCCGCCCTGATGGGCATCCGGCTCGCCCGGATCCGCACCCTCGCCTGGTGCCTGGCCGGCGCGCTCGCCGCGCTCGCCGCCGTGTTCCTGGCCGCGTTCCCGGCGCCCGGCCTGGAGCGTACGACCGGACAGATCGCGCTGAAGGCGTTCCCCGCCGCCATCCTCGGCGGGATGGCCTCGCCGCCCGGCGCGCTCGCCGGCAGCCTGCTGATCGGCGTCACCGAGGCGCTGGCGGCCGGCTACCAGTCCGAACTCTCCGCGCTCGGCGCCGGGTTCGGCGACGTGGTGCCGTACGCCGTGATGGTGCTGGTGCTCCTCGTGCGGCCCGCCGGTCTCTTCGGCACCAAGGAGGCGGCTCGTGTCTAGGCGTCTCGCCGCGGCGGGCGCCGTGCTCGTCCTGTGCGCCCTGCCCTTCTACCTGGGCGCGTTCTGGCTCCAGGTCGGGCTGTTCTCGATGGCCGCCGCGCTCGGCGCCGTCGGACTCACCCTGCTCACCGGCACCGCAGGCCAGCTCTCCCTGGGCCATGCCTTCTTCCTCGCGGTCGGCGCCTACGGCTATGTCTGGCTGGCCGGGGAGCCCGGACCGGGTCTGCCGCCGCCGCTCGCCCTGGTGCTGGCGGTCTGTCTGAGCGGGGCGGCGGGCGGGCTGTTCAGCCCGGTGGCCGGCCGGGTGCGCGGTGTCTACCTGGGGGTGGCGACCCTCGCCCTCGTCTTCCTCGGCCGGCACGTGATGCTCAACGCCGACTCCCTCACCGGCGGCTTCAACGGACGCTCCGTGCCGCCGATGTCCCTGGGCGGCTTCACCTTCACCGGGACCGACCCGCAACTGACCGTGCTGGGCGTGCCGTTCGGCGCCGAGGAGCGTCTGTGGTACCTCGCGCTGGCCCTGCTCGGCGCCGGCTGGTTCGCCGCCCGCAACCTGCTCGACGGCCGTCCCGGCCAGGCACTGACCGCGCTGCGCGACAGCGAGACCGCCGCGGCCGTGATGGGCGTCCCGGTGGCCCGCCGCCGCTCGGCCGCCTTCGTGGTCTCCTCCATGTACGCGGGCCTGGCCGGGGTCCTGCTCGCGCTCGTCTTCCGCCGGATCGTGCCCGACTACTTCGGCCTCACCCTGTCCATCGACTACCTCGCGATGATCGTCATCGGCGGACTCGGCTCGGTGGCGGGCGCCGCCGCGGGAGCCGTCTTCGTCACCGCGCTGCCCCTGCTCATGGCCCGCTACGCCGACCAGCTGCCCCTGGTCGCGGCGCCCGGCGCGCCCGGCCACGCGGTGGGCCCCACCGAGGCCGCCCGCTATCTGTACGGCGCCGCCGTCGTCCTCGTCCTGCTCTTCGCCCCCGACGGACTGAGCGGCCTGGCCCGGCGCGCCGCGGCCCTCGTCCGGCGGCGCCGCACCCCGCCCACGGCCGAGCCGCCCGCCACCCCGTCCGCCGCCGACCCCTCGTCCGCCGCCGACCCCTCCGCCGTCTCCCCGGCCTCCGCACCCGCGGACGCGTCCGCACCGGATCAACGACCCAAGGAGCGCACCTCGTGAACACCACGGGACGCACAGCCCTCGCCACGACCCTCGCCGTCCTGCTGCTGGCCGGCGTCGGATGCAGCACCAAGGCCGGAACCTCGGACGGGGAGGCCGCCGCCGACGGGGTGAAGACCGGCCCCGGGGTCACCGCCGACACGATCACCCTCGGCGCGCTCACCGACCTGAGCGGCCCCTACGCCACCCTCGGCAAGAGCATCGTCCAGGCCCAGCAGATGTGGGCGGACGAGACCAACGCGAGCGGCGGGATCTGCGGGCGCAAGATCAAGATCGTCGTACGGGACCACGGCTACGACGTCCAGAAGGCCGTCGCCGCCTACACCGAGATCTCGCCGAACGTCCTGGCGCTGCCCCAGGTCATCGGCTCGCCCGTGGTCGCCGCCCTGCTCGACGACATCGAACGCGACCGTCTGCTGACCTTCCCGCAGGCCTGGGCCGCCTCCCTGCTCGGCAAGGACGCCGTCCAGGTGCTCGGCACCACCTACGACCTCGACATGGTGCGCGCCGTCGACTTCCTCACCCGCACCCAGGGGGTGAAGAAGGGCGACCGGATCGGTCACGTCTACTTCGAGGGCGACTACGGCGCCAACGCCCTGGAGGGCTCCACCTGGGCGGCGGGCAAGGCGGGCCTCACGATCGTCGGACAGAAGATCAAGGCCACCGACACCGACCTCTCGGCGCAGGTCACCGCGTTGCGCAAGGCCGGGGTCAAGGCGATCCTGATCAGCGCGGGCCCCGGTCAGACCGCCTCACTGGTGGGCGTCGCCGCCGCGAGCGGGCTGAAGGTCCCGGTCGTCACCAGCGCCCCCGGCTTCGCCCCGCAGCTCCTGAAGACGCCCGCCGCGCCCGCGCTGCTCGCCATGCTGCACATCGTCACGGCCGCCCCGCCGGTCAGCTCCGACCTGCCGGCCGTCACCAAGATGGTCGCGTCGTACCAGAAGAAGTACCCGGGCGAGCTGGTCGACGCGGGCACCCTTTCGGGCTACAACGCGGCCGAGCTGATGGGCCTGGACCTCAAGGCCGCCTGCGCGGCCAAGGACCTCAGCCGGGAGGGGCTGGTGAAGGCCCACCGCGCGCAGAAGTCGGTGGACAACGGCCTGGGCACCCCGGAGGACTTCTCCGACGCCTCCCGCCCGGCGGGCACGGCCGTCTACGTGACCAAGCCGGACGCCAAGGCCACCGGCGGCACCGTGCTGGCCGAGGACGCCCGCACCCTGCCCGCGGAACAGGAGTACCTGGACTCGCGCAAGCAGTGAGCCCCGGCAGCCACCGGTCCAGGTCCCGGGTCGGGGTTCCGGTTCGGGACCGGGCCGGGTCCGCGGGGCGGCTCACCAAGTCTCCGGACCCGACCGGTCCCGAGACCCGGTGCGGCCCGACCCGTGCCCCGCCCGGAGCGGAGACCCGGCCCGGACCGTAAATCCGGTCCAGGTCAGAGGCCCAGCGACCTGGACTCGTGCAGCTGGGCGATGGCGGCCTTCTCGCCCTCCAGTTCCACCGACGCCACGCTCTGCCGCCCGTACGCGAACAGCAGCAGTTCCGACGGTTCGCCGGTCACCGTCACGACCGGCGTGCCCTTGTGCGCCACCACCGTGCGGCCGTCCGGGCGGCGCAGCACCAGACCGGTCGGCGCCCGGCGGCCCACCAGCCGGGCCGACCGCTCCAGCCGGGACCACAGCGAGTCCTGGAACACGCCGTCCAGCTCGCGCGGTGCCCAGTCCGGCTGCGCCCGGCGGACGTCCTCCGTGTGGACGTAGAACTCCACCGTGTTCGACGCCTCGTCGACCTGCTTGAGCGAGAACGGCGAGAAGCGCGGCGGCCCGGTGCGGATCAGCTGGATCAGCTCCTCGTACGGCTTGGCCGCGAACTCCTCCATCACCTTCTCCAGGCGGGACGCGAGCTGCTTGACCAGGATGCCCCCGGCGGCGTCGGGGCGGCGCTCCCGTACCACCACGTGCGCGGCGAGGTCACGGGTCTGCCAGCCCTCGCACAACGTGGGGGCCTGTGGACCGGTGACCTCCAAGAGGTCGGCGAGAAGGAGCCGTTCACGCTTGGCGAAGGTCGACATGCCGTTCAGCCTACGACCGCGCGCCGGGTCCGCCCAGTGGACACCGCGCCCGGAACGCCCGGATCGCGCGGCACAATGGCAGCCATGACCAGCACGCCCCCGCCCAGCAGCCTGAACGCCGAGATCGCCGCCCGCCTCAAGCGCAGCCCCGACGGCCTCGTGCCCGCCATCGCCCAGCAGTACGACACCGGCGAGGTGCTCATGCTCGGCTGGATGGACGACGAGGCGCTGCACCGCACCCTGACCACCGGCCGCTGCACGTACTGGTCCCGCAGCCGCCGGGAGTACTGGGTCAAGGGCGACACCTCCGGTCACCTCCAGTGGGTCCGCTCCGTCGCCCTCGACTGCGACGGCGACACGCTGCTGGTCAAGGTCGACCAGGTCGGCGCCGCCTGCCACACCGGGGCGCGCACCTGCTTCGACGAGGACGTACTGCTCAAGGACGCCGCCGATTCCGGCGTACCCGCCGACGATCAGTAAGGTCAGCCGCCATGGACCTCGAGACGTTCCGCAAGCTGGCCACCGACCGCCGCGTCATTCCGGTCACCCGCAAACTCCTCGCCGACGGCGACACCCCGGTGGCGCTCTACCGCAAGCTCGCCGCCGAGCGCCCCGGCACCTTCCTGCTGGAGTCCGCGGAGAACGGACGGTCCTGGTCCCGCTACTCCTTCGTCGGGGTCCGCAGCTCCGCCACGCTCACCACGCGTGACGGCCAGGCCCACTGGCTCGGCGCCCCGCCCGTCGGCGTCCCCGTCGACGGCGACCCGCTCGCCGCGCTGCGCGCCACCATCGAGGCCCTGCACACCCCCGGCCAGGACGACCTGCCGCCCTTCACCGGCGGCATGGTCGGCTACCTCGGCTACGACATCGTGCGCCGGCTGGAGAAGATCGGCCCCGGCGAGCGCGACGACCTCGAACTGCCCGAGCTGACCATGCTCCTCACCAGCGACCTGGCCGTCATGGACCACTGGGAGGGCTCCGTCCTGCTGATCGCCAACGCGATCAACCACAACGACCTCGACACCGGCGTCGACGACGCCTACGCCGACGCCGTGGCCCGGCTGGACGCCATGGAGGCCGACCTCTCCCGCGCGGTCGCCCAGCCGCCCGCCGTGCTCCCGCCGTCCGAACTGCCCGAGTACAGCGCCCTGTGGGGCGGCGCGGACTTCCAGCGGGCCGTCGAGGACGTCAAGGAGCGCATCAGGGCCGGCGAGGCGTTCCAGGTCGTCCCCTCGCAGCGCTTCGAAACGCCGTGCACGGCAAGCGCGTTGGACGTCTACCGGGTGCTGCGGACCACCAACCCCTCCCCGTACATGTACCTGTTCCGCTTCGAGGGCTTCGACGTCGTCGGCTCGTCCCCGGAGGCGCTGGTCAAGGTCGAGGACGGGCGGGCCATGGTCCACCCCATCGCCGGCACCCGGCCGCGCGGGGCCACCCCGCAGGAGGACCAGGCCCTCGCCGACGAGCTGATGGCCGACCCCAAGGAGCGCGCCGAGCACCTCATGCTGGTCGACCTCGGGCGCAACGACCTC
The DNA here is from genome assembly GCF_040296125.1 of Streptomyces sp. NPDC002265. Lineage (NCBI taxonomy): Bacteria > Bacillati > Actinomycetota > Actinomycetes > Kitasatosporales > Streptomycetaceae > Streptomyces > Streptomyces sp. NPDC002265. Next base: position 14,595 of record NZ_JBEOWS010000145.1, read on the forward strand.
GGACGGGTCTGCGAACCGGGCTCGGTCGAGGTGGTCGACTTCATGTCCGTCGAGCGGTACTCGCACGTGATGCACATCGTCTCCACGGTCACCGGGCGGGTCGCGGCGGGCCGCACCGCCTTCGACGTCCTGACCGCCTGCTTCCCGGCGGGCACCCTGTCCGGCGCGCCGAAGCCGCGCGCGATGCAGATCATCGACGAACTCGAACCGTCCCGGCGCGGGCTGTACGGCGGCTGCGTCGGCTATCTCGACTTCGCCGGCGACTCCGACACCGCCATCGCCATCCGTACGGCCCTGCTGCGCGACGGCACCGCCTACGTGCAGGCCGGGGCCGGCATCGTCGCCGACTCCGACCCGGTCGCCGAGGACACCGAGTGCCGAAACAAGGCGGCGGCGGTGCTGCGCGCGGTGCACACGGCGAACCGGCTCGGCAAGTAGGGCGCGTCTCACGTCGCCCCGGGTGCCGGTTCGCCCGGGGTTCAGGCGATAGTGGGACACGTGACTGCTGTTCCTCACCCTCGTTCCCAAGCCGCTCCGGTCCGGTCCGGCCGCCGGAGCCTCGCCGTCGCCCTGCTGAGCGGGGCGCTGGGCGCCGCCGTGGCCCTGCTGGCCACCCGCCAGCGCTGGTCGCAGGGCACCGCGACGGTCGCCGGCGGCGACTTCCCCCTGACCGTCAAGGGCAGCGACGTCACCGGCGTCCCCGCGGCCCTGGCGATAGTGGGTCTCGCCGCGCTGGTCGCCGTCTTCGCGGTCCGCCGCACCGGCCGCCGGCTGGTCTCCGTGCTGCTCGCGCTCTCCGGTGCCGGGATCGTCGCCGCGGCGCTGCTCGGCGCCTCCGACGCCTCCGCGCTCGACGAGAAGGCCGCGCAGGCCTCCGGCGACACCTCGGCCGTCGTGGCCGCCTTCACCCACACCGCGTGGCCGTACGTGGCCGCCGTGGGCGGCGCCCTGATCCTGCTGGCCGGGCTGCTGGCCCTGCGCTACGGCCCGCTGTGGCCGGTGATGTCCGGACGCTACGAGCGCAACGGCAGGCCCAGGGCGCGCCGCGCGGCGCCGGCCGTCGACCCCGACCGGCCGGAGGACATCTGGAAGGCCCTGGACCGGGGAGAGGACCCGACGGGCGCCGACCCCGCGTAGCACCGGCCCCGGCCGCGATCCGGCGGACCGTCCGCGCGGCGTGCCCTACGTCCGCGGGAGGCACCCCCGATCACGGGCTGCGTCCGCGTACGGGACAATGGACGGTGAGCGTCCGGCTCAGACACGTACAACACGTACACAGCAACGAGGAGCAAGTCATGGCGGGCAGCAGCCACGGTCACACCCCGGCCGCCTGGACCGGTGTCATCATCGCCTTCATCGGTTTCTGCGTCGCGGGCGCTTTCATGGTGATGGCGCAGCCCCTGGGCTTCTGGGGTGGCATGGTCATCGTCGCCCTCGGTGGTGTCGTCGGCTGGGCGATGAGCGCCGCGGGTCTGGGCCAGCCGAAGCAGGCCCCGCTCGTCGTCCAGTCCGCCCCGGGCCGCGAGCCGGCCGGCGTCGAGGGCTGAACACCCGCGTCACCGCGTACCCCGCAGGGGGCGGACCCGCGCCGTGAGCGCGCGGTCCGCCCCCTGACGCGCGCTCACGGCCCGCACGGGGCAGAATGCGAGGCGTGAACGCCGACAGCCAGGGGACCCGGGGCATGCCCGCGGGGACCGTCGCGGGGCGGCTGGCCGTGCCCGCCGCACTGCTCGCGGCCGTCGCGGGGGCCTTCGCCTACGTCGGCGCCGTGGACCCCAACGAGCCGGGCCACTATCCCGTCTGCCCGCTGCTGCGCCTGACCGGCATCTACTGCCCCGGCTGCGGCGGTCTGCGCAGTGCGCACGCCTTCGTCCACGGCGACCTCGTGACGGCCCTCCAGGACAACGCGGCGGCTGTGCTCGGCTATCTGGGGTTCGCCGTGCTGTGGACCGTCTGGGTGGTGCGTGCGGTGCGCGGGCGGCCGCTGCGGATCGACCTCGGGCCGGTCCACCTGTGGACACTGGGCGTGTCGCTGCTGGTCTTCAGCGTCGTCCGGAACCTGCCGTTCGGCGGCTGGCTGCATCCGTGATCGGAGGACGGACGTCCAGGTAGTGGGACCTGTGTCAACCGGATGCGAGGCCTACGCCTTCCTCCGGATACCATCGCAGTGGCCGTGAATCGCGCCCACCGGCAGTGCCCGAGCGGCAGCCCCGGGGCGCAGGCCCTATCGCTTGAAGAGTCAACCGTCTGGAAGGGGGCCGCTCGCGTGAGTGTGCTCGACGAGATCATCGACGGAGTCCGTGCCGACCTCGCGGAACGGCAGGCGCGCGTCAGCCTCGACGAGCTCAAGGAGCGCGCGGCCAAGGCTCGTGCCGCCAAGGACGGGGTCGCCGCGCTGCGTGGCGAGGGCGTCAAGGTGATCTGCGAGGTCAAGCGCTCCAGCCCGTCCAAGGGCGCGCTGGCCGCGATCGCCGACCCGGCGGGCCTGGCCGCCGACTACGAGGCCGGCGGCGCCGCCGTCATCTCCGTGCTGACCGAACAGCGCCGCTTCGGCGGCTCGCTGGCGGACCTCGAAGCGGTCCGCGCCCGCGTGGACATCCCCGTGCTGCGCAAGGACTTCATCGTCACCGCCTACCAGCTGTGGGAGGCGCGCGCGTACGGCGCCGACCTCGCCCTGCTGATCGTCGCGGCGCTGGAGCAGCCCGCCCTGGAGTCCCTCATCGAGCGCGCCGAGTCCATCGGGCTCACGCCGCTGGTCGAGGTGCACGACGAGGACGAGGTCGAGCGGGCGGTGGACGCGGGCGCCAAGATCATCGGCGTCAACGCGCGCAACCTGAAGACCCTGGAGGTCGACCGCTCGACGTTCGAGCGGGTCGCCCCCGAGATCCCGGCCCATATCGTCAAGATCGCCGAGTCCGGCGTCCGCGGGCCGCACGACCTCATCGCCTACGCCAACGCCGGCGCCGACGCGGTCCTGGTCGGCGAGTCCCTGGTCACCGGCCGCGACCCGAAGGCCGCGGTGTCCGACCTGGTGGCGGCGGGCGAGCACCCGGCGCTGCGGCACGGGCGCGACTGACCGTTAGGGTTGACCCCGATGACGCCCACGACCCCCTCGACGACCGTGGACCGGTACGCCCGCCTCGCGCGCGGCTGCCGGCCCCGCGGCTGCCGTGCCCCCGCACGCCGGGTGCACGGCCGACGGGTGCGTTACGTCATCGGGGACGAGCCCGGCCAGGTCAACGGCAGGCGATGGCAGCGCCCCTCCAGGGGCGCGGGGCAGCACCGAATGCGCGGCCACCGCCGCGCGAGCGCGACCAGCCACTGACGGCTCACAGCCATCGAACAAACCCCCCGCCCCACGGCGAACAGTGTCTTTCCCGAACACTCACCGTGAGGTTTTCGCATGCCCAGCGATTTCTTCTTCCCTGACCCCACCGGTCAGGTGCCCAGCGCCGAGGGCTACTTCGGCGCGTTCGGCGGCAAGTTCATCCCGGAGGCGCTCGTCGCCGCCGTGGACGAGGTCGCCGTCGAGTACGACAAGGCGAAGTCCGACCCCGAGTTCGCCCGCGAGCTCGACGACCTGCTGGTCAACTACACCGGCCGGCCCAGCGCCCTCACCGAGGTGCCCCGGTTCGCCGAGCACGCCGGCGGCGCCCGGGTGTTCCTCAAGCGCGAGGACCTGAACCACACCGGCTCCCACAAGATCAACAACGTGCTCGGCCAGGCCCTGCTCACCAAGCGCATGGGCAAGACCCGGGTCATCGCCGAGACCGGCGCCGGCCAGCACGGCGTCGCGACGGCCACGGCCTGCGCCCTGTTCGGCCTCGAGTGCACCATCTACATGGGTGAGATCGACACCCAGCGCCAGGCGCTCAACGTGGCCCGGATGCGCATGCTCGGTGCCGAGGTCGTCGCCGTGAAGTCCGGCAGCCGGACCCTGAAGGACGCCATCAACGAGGCCTTCCGGGACTGGGTCGCCAACGTCGACCGCACCCACTACCTGTTCGGCACCGTCGCCGGGCCGCACCCCTTCCCGGCCATGGTCCGCGACTTCCACCGGGTCATCGGCGTCGAGGCCCGGCGCCAGATCCTGGAGCGCGCGGGCCGGCTGCCCGACGCTGCCGTCGCCTGCGTCGGCGGCGGCTCCAACGCCATCGGCCTCTTCCACGCCTTCATCCCGGACACCGGCGTCCGTCTGATCGGCTGCGAGCCCGCCGGGCACGGCGTGGAGACCGGCGAGCACGCGGCCACCCTGACCGCGGGCGAGCCCGGCATCCTGCACGGTTCGCGCTCCTACGTCCTCCAGGACGACGAGGGCCAGATCACCGAGCCGTACTCGATCTCGGCCGGCCTGGACTACCCGGGCATCGGCCCCGAGCACTCCTACCTCAAGGACAGCGGGCGCGCCGAGTACCGCGCGGTCACCGACGACGCGGCCATGCAGGCCCTGCGCCTGCTGTCGCGCACCGAGGGCGTCATCCCGGCCATCGAGAGCGCCCACGCCCTCGCCGGTGCCCTGGAGGTCGGCCGTGAGCTCGGCCCCGACGGACTGATCGTGATCAACCTGTCGGGCCGCGGCGACAAGGACATGGACACCGCCGCGCGCTACTTCGGCCTGTACGACACCGACGCCGAGGTCGCCGCCGACGCGGCCGACATCGCCGAGATCGAGGGGGACGCCAAGTGAGCGGGACTGCATCGACCGGCGGGAACGGCCGCCTGCTGACCGACACCCTCGCCGCCGCGAAGGCCGAGGGCCGCTCCGCCCTCATCGCCTACCTCCCGGCCGGATTCCCGACCGTGGACGGCGGCATCGAGGCGATCAAGGCCGCCTTCGACGGCGGCGCCGACGTCGTCGAGGTGGGCCTGCCGCACAGTGACCCGGTCCTCGACGGCCCCGTCATCCAGACCGCCGACGACATCGCCCTGCGCGGCGGCGTCCGGATCGCCGACGTGATGCGCACGGTGCGCGAGGCGCACGAGGCGACCGGCAAGCCCGCCCTGGTCATGACGTACTGGAACCCGATCGACCGCTACGGCGTCGAGCGCTTCACCGCGGAGCTCGCCGAGGCCGGCGGGGCCGGGGCGATCCTGCCCGACCTGCCGGTGCAGGAGTCCGCGCTGTGGCGGGAACACGCCGCGAAGCACGACCTCGCGACGGTCTTCGTGGTGGCGCCCAGCAGCAAGGACGAGCGGCTCGCCGAGATCGCCGCGGCGGGCAGCGGTTTCGTCTACGCCGCCTCGCTGATGGGGGTCACCGGCACCCGCGCCTCGGTGGGCGCGCAGGCCGAGGACCTGGTCCGGCGCACCCGGGCCACCGGCACCGGCCTGCCGGTCTGTGTCGGCCTCGGCGTGTCGAACGCCGAGCAGGCCGCCGAGGTGGCCGGCTTCGCCGACGGGGTGATCGTCGGCTCGGCCTTCGTCAAGCGGATGCTGGACGCCCCGGACGAGGCGGCCGGCATCGAGGCGGTCCGCGCGCTCGCGGGCGACCTCGCGAAGGGCGTACGCCGACAGCTGTGACGCGGCCGGCAGGTGTGACGTAAGGGGCATTCCGTACGAGTCACTCGAACGGGTGGACCTGGGGCCGGGGAGGCGCGCTGCGCCTCCCCGGTTCGTTCCTGCGTGTGTGAGCGAGAAGAACCACCATGACGGAAAGCGCGCCGCACGCGAGCGGCTGGCGGTCGAACGTGAGAAGCGGAAGGCCGCGGAGAGGCGTCGGCGCACGCTGATCGTGGGCGCGAGCGTCGTCTGCGTCCTGGGGCTGGCGGCTGTGATCGGCCTCGTCGCCGCGAACGCAGGCAAGGACACCGGCGGCAGCTCGGGCCCGGTCGCCGCGCCCTCGGGGGCGCAGGGCAAGGACAGCCTCGCCATCCCGGTCGGCCAGGACGGCGCGAAGTCGACCCTCACCGTCTGGGAGGACTTCCGCTGCCCGGCCTGCAAGGCCTTCGAGGCGGCGTACCGCCCGACCATCCACGAGCTGACGGACGCCGGGCAGCTGAAGGTGGAGTACCACCTGGCCACCCTGATCGACGGCAACATGGGCGGCAGCGGCTCCCGCAAGGCCGCCAACGCCGCGGCCTGCGCCCAGGACGCCGGCAAGTTCACCGCGTACCACGACGTGCTCTACGAGAACCAGCCCGAGGAGACCCAGGACGCCTACGCGGACAACGCCAAGCTCATCGAGCTCGCGGGCAAGGTCGACGGTCTCGACACGCCGGAGTTCCGCAAGTGCGTCGAGCAGGGTACGCACGACAGCTGGGTCGTGAAGTCCAACGAGGCCTTCCAGGCCGGAAAGTTCGGCGGCACCCCGACCGTGCTGCTGGACGGCAAGAACATCTACCAGGACCGGACGATGACCCCGCAGAAGCTGAAGGAGATGGTGCAGGAGGCGGCCAAGGGGTGAGTGTTCCCCGCCCGCCTGTTATGGAGCCGTAGCCGGGCTGCCTGCCGTGGGCCCGGTCCGGCACGGTAGCGTCGACCTTGCCATGGAACTTGCCTACATTCCCAGCCCGTCGCGCGGGGTGCTGCACCTCGGCCCCATTCCGCTGCGCGCCTACGCGTTCTGCATCATCATCGGCGTCTTCGTAGCCGTCTGGCTCGGCAACAAACGCTGGATCGCCCGCGGCGGTCGGGCCGGCACGGTGGCCGACATCGCGGTCTGGGCCGTGCCCTTCGGCCTGGTCGGCGGCCGGCTCTACCACGTGATCACGGACTACGAGCTGTACTTCAGCGAGGGCCGTGACTGGGTGGACGCCTTCAAGGTCTGGGAGGGCGGCCTCGGCATCTGGGGCGCCATCGCGCTCGGTGCGGTGGGCGCGTGGATCGGCTGCCGCCGCCGCGGCATCCCGCTGCCCGCCTACGCCGACGCCATCGCCCCCGGCATCGCTCTCGCCCAGGCGATCGGACGCTGGGGCAACTGGTTCAACCAGGAGCTCTACGGGCGGCCCACCGACCTGCCGTGGGCGCTGAAGATCACCTCCTCGACGGACGGCCGGGTCCCGGGCACCTACCACCCGACGTTCCTGTACGAGTCGCTGTGGTGCATCGGCGTCGCGCTGCTGGTCATCTGGGCCGACCGCCGCTTCACGCTCGGGCACGGCCGGGCCTTCGCGCTCTACGTCGCGGCGTACTGCGTGGGCCGCGGCTGGATCGAGTACATGCGGGTCGACGACGCCCACCACATCCTGGGCCTCCGCCTGAACGACTGGACCGCGCTCGTCGTCTTCCTGCTCGCGGTGGTCTACATCGTGGTGTCGGCGAAGAAGCGGCCCGGCCGGGAGGCCGAGGTCGAGCCCGGCGCAGGAGCCGGGGCCGACGGCGGGACCGAGGCACAGACCGAGGACAAGGCCGGGACCGAGGACAAGACCGAGGACAAGACCGAGGGCAAGGCCGAGGACGAGACGGACGGCGACGCCGGGGACAAGGCGGACGCCGGGGCGGACCCCGAAGCTGTGGACTCGGCCGAGGGCACGCCGGCCGACCGGCCCGAGGACGCCACGACGGCCGAGGCCGACGCCGAGGCGCAGGACGCCCCGGACGCCGAGGCGAAGGACCGGACCGAGTCGGCGGGCAAGAAGAGCTGACGCCGGACCGTACGACGAC
>NZ_JBEOWS010000146.1:0-21804 GCF_040296125.1 Streptomyces sp. NPDC002265
GTGGCGGCCCTCAGGGGGTGGTCGCGGCGGACGCCTGTCGAACTGTGCCGGTCAGGTGTCCGACGCGACCGGACCGGCCCCCGCTCTCCGACCAGAGAGGGGCCTGGAGTCGATCGACGCTCAGGCCGCCGGGGCCGGGTACGTCGGGTACTCGACGCCGGAGACGTGCTGGACGACGCGGATGACCTGGCAGGAGTAGCCGAACTCGTTGTCGTACCAGAGGTAGAGGATCGCGTTGTCGCCGTCGACCTTGGTGGCGCCGGCGTCGACGATCGACGCGTGGCGCGAGCCGATGAAGTCGCTGGAGACCGCGTCGGGCGCCGTGGTGAAGTCGATCTGGCGCTTGAGCGGCGAGGTCAGCGAGACGTCACGGAGGTGGTCGAGGACCTCCTCGCGGGTGGTCTCCCGGCCGAGACGCAGGCTCAGGATCGCGATCGAGACGTCCGGCACCGGCACCCGGATCGAGCTGCCGGTGATCGGCGCCTTCAGGTCGGGCAGCGCCTTGGCGACGGCGGAGGCGGCGCCGGTCTCGGTGATCACCATGTTGAGCGGCGCGGAACGGCCACGGCGGTCGGCCTTGTGGTAATTGTCCAGCAGGTTCTGGTCGTTGGTGAACGAGTGGACGGTCTCCACGTGGCCGCGCAGCACACCGTACTCGTCGGCCATCGCCTTCAGCGGCGGCACGATCGCGTTGGTGGTGCAGGACGCGCAGGACAGGATCTGCTCGTCCGGCTTGATGGTGTCGTGGTTGACACCGTGCACGATGTTGGGGACGTCGCCCTTGCCCGGCGCGGTCAGGACGACCTTGTCGATGCCCGGACGCAGGTGCTGCGACAGACCCTCGCGGTCGCGCCAGCGGCCCGTGTTGTCGATGAGGATGGCGTTCTTGATGCCGTACGCCGTGTAGTCGACCTCCGCCGGGTCGCCCGCGTAGATCACCTTGATCTCGTTGCCGTTGGCGGTGATGGTGCTGTTCGCCTCGTCCACGGTGATCGTGCCCTGGAACTGCCCGTGGATGGAGTCGCGGCGCAGCAGCGAGGCGCGCTTGACGATGTCCTGCTCGCCGCCCCGGCGCACGACGATGGCGCGCAGCCGCAGACCGTTGCCGGAGCCGGACTTCTCGATGAGCAGCCGGGCGACGAGACGGCCGATGCGGCCGAAGCCGTAGAGGACGACGTCGCGCGGCTCGCGGCGCTCGATCTTGTTGCCACCGGTGGCGCCGGAGACGGCCTCGGAGGTGAACTCCGCGACCGAGAGGCCTCGGTCGTCGGCGCGGTACGTCGCCGCCAGCATGCCGATGTCGATCTGCGACGGACCGAGGTCGAGCGTGGTCAGGGCCTGGAGGAACGGCAGCGTCTCGGTGACCGAGAGCTCCTCGCCGGCTATCTGACGGGCGAACCGGTGGGTCTTGAGGATGCTGACCACCGACTTGTTGACCAGGGAGCGGCTGTGCAGCAGGACCGTGACGTCCCGCTCCCTGTGCAGCTTTCCGATCATCGGGATCATGGACTCCGCGATCTCCTCGCGGGTCTTCCAGTTCGTGAACGAGTCCTCGTTGACAGTCACAGGTCCATCTTTCGAGCTAGGCAGTGCTCAAATGATAACCCGTGGCTCATTCGAGCTTCGAGCGGGGGTTCGACACCCGGTCTACGGGCGAGGGCTGCGGGGCGGGCGTGGGCGTCCGGCGGCGTCCGGCGAGCATGCTGACCGCGTTGGCGACGACGACCGCGCCGATACCCGCCGTCTCGGCCCAGCCCAGCCGCTGGCCCAGGACGACCAGCCCCGACAGCGCGGCCAGCACCGGATTGACGCTCATGAACAGGCCGAAGGCCTGCGCGGGCACCCGGCGCAGCGTGAACAGGTCCGCGAGATAGGGCACCGCGGACGACAGCACCCCGGCGGCCACCGCGCACCCCGCGGCGCCCACGGTCGGCGGATGCGCGACGGCGACCACGGCCCCGACGGGCAGGAACACCAGGGCGGACACGCCCGCCGCGGCCGCCGACCCCTGCGCGCCGGGGATCCGGCGGCCGACCGTGCGGTTGAGGAGGATGTACGACGCCCAGCAGGCGGCGGCGAGCAGGCCGAGCCCCGTCCCGAGGTAGTCCGCCGAGGGCCGTGGCCGCATCAGGACGGCGACACCCGCCGCGGCGACCACCGCGCAGTACGCGTCCACCCGCCGGCGCGCCGCGGCCAGTGCGATGCTCAGCGGGCCCAGGAACTCCAGCGTCACCGCGAGGCCCAGCCCGATCCGGTCGATCGCGCTGTACAGGGACAGGTTCATCGTCCCGAACACCAGGGCGAGCAGCAGTACGGGCCACCACTGCTCGCGGGTGAAGCCGCGCAGCCGGGGCCGGGCCACCGTCAGCAGGACGGCCGCCGCCACGTACTGGCGTACCGCGACGACACCGACGGGGCCCAGCACGGGGAAGGCGAGGGAACCGACGGCGGCACCGACCTGGTTGGACAGACCGCTGCCGACCATGGTGCCCACTCCGGCCAGGGAGGCGCGGGCACCCTCGGCGCGGTGGACCGGGGCCGGCGGACGCGGGGGAGCGTTGTGCATACCCCGAGCGTCGGCCACGCCCCCGCTTACGAAAAATGCATAGGCTGATCCGTCTATACGCTTGAGTCATGGATGGCACCCGGGTGGAGCTGCGGCAGCTGCGCTGTCTCGTCGCGATCGTCGACGAGGGCACGTTCACGGACGCCGGCATCGCCCTCGGCGTCTCCCAGGCGGCGGTCTCCCGCACCCTGGCCTCGCTCGAACGCGGCCTCGGCACCCGGCTGCTCAGGCGCACCTCCCGCGAGGTGACGCCGACGCCGGCCGGTCTGCGGGTCGTCGCGCACGCCCGGCGGGTGCTCGCCGAGGTCGACGACCTGGTCCGGGAGGCCACCTCGGGCCACACCCGGCTACGGGTGGGCTACGCCTGGGCGGCCCTCGGCCGGCACACCCTGGCCTTCCAGCGCCGGTGGGACGACACGCATCCGGAGACGGAACTGAGGCTGGTGCGCGCCAACTCCGCCACGGCGGGCCTGGCTGAGGGCGGCTGCGACCTCGCGGTGGTACGCAGGGACCCGGGCGACCAGCGGTTCGACTCGGCGATCGTCGGACTGGAGCGGCGCCTGTGCGCCCTGGCGGCCGACGACCCGCTGGCCCGTCGGCGCTCGGTGCGGCTCGCCGAACTCGGCGGCCGCACCCTGCTCGTCGACCGGCGCACCGGCACCACCACGCCCGAGCTGTGGCCCGCCGACGCCCGCCCTGCCGTCGAGGAGATCCACGACGTCGACGACTGGCTCACCGTGATCGCCACCGGCCGGTGCATCGGCATGACCGCCGAGTCCACCGCCAACCGCTACCCGCGGCCCGGCGTCGTCTACCGGCCCGTGCGGGACGCCGAACCCGTCGCCGTACGGCTCGCCTGGTGGCGCGACGACCAGCACCCCGCCACGCAGGCCGTGATCGAGGTGCTCACCGAGCTCTACCGCCAGGACCGAGGGACCCGCTCCGTTTGATGCGCCGACGGGCGCATGGCCGCCGTCGTCGTGGGTACGCGAACCCAGCCGCGCCCGGTGCCCTTGCGGGCGGGGCAGGCCCGACGACCACCGCTACCAGGGGACCCGAGATGGAGACACCCGCCCACCACGAGGCCGGCAGCACCGCCCGACGGGCGCTGACCGCGCTGGCCGAGAACACCCAGGACACCGTCGCGCTGGACGCACTCGCGCACAGCGACGTGCTCGTGCCGGTACCCGACGACGCCCCCGAGGAGAGCGCCGCCGATCTCACCACCGTGGCCCTGCCCGTCCTGGAGTACCAGGGCGGCGAGCCGGTGGTGCCCGTGTTCACCTCCGAACCGGAGATGGCCCACCTGCTGCCGTTCGTCTCGCGCTACCGCCTGGTGCCGCTGGGCGCGCTCGCCGCGCAGTGGCCGGACGGTGAGCTCTCGCTCGCCATCGACGGCGCCGCGGACCACGCCCTGACGCTGACGTCGGAGGGCGTGCGCACCCTGCTGGCCCGGCCCGGGGGCTGAGGGGCGCACCCCGGCGGCCGGCGGGACCCGACCGCCGGACTCGCGGGGGGAACGCCGGACCCGATGAGCGTGGGCGGTCCGCGCGCCCTCGCGCGCCCAGGCCCTGCCGGGGTGGGGTGAGCGGCGCCGACCCCGTTCACCCCGCGGCGGTCTCCCTCGCCGTTCGATCAAGGTTAGGCGGGTGCGACGGCGCGCATGCTCCGGAATGCGAAGCCGGTGTCCGCATTCCGCACCCAGTTGTTCCGCACCGAGTTCACCGGATTCCGCACCGAATTCACCGGCCGCCGTCACCCGGCACGCAGCGTCTGCGACGGCGACTCCCCGAACCGGGTCCGATAGCGCTGCGCGAACCGCCCCAGATGGCTGAATCCCCACGCGTACGCCACGTCGGTGACCGTGGTCGTCCCCGGATCCGCGGCCCGCAGCTGCTCACGCACCCGCCGTAACCGCACCTCGTTGACGTACGACATCGGGGACATGCCCACATGCCGGCGGAAGGCGTCCTGGAGGGCCCGCACGCCGACCTGGGCGATGGCGGCGAGACTCGTCGCGTCGTACGGTTCGGCCGGCCGGTCGTGGACGACGTCCATGACCCGTTTCACCGGCGCGGGCCGCAGCCGGGGGCCGGGAACCTCCAGCTCCTCCCGGTAGTTGTGCCCGGCGGCGTACAACACGCCTTCCAGCAGCGTCCGTTCGATCGAGGCGCGGATCAGCGGCTGGCCCAGCAGCCCGCCCGGCACGTCCTTCTCCGACAGGGACCACCGCGCCAGGTTCGCCCAACTCAGCCCCGGGCCCTGCGTGATGTCGACGTACGGCGCGAACCGGGGACGGCCCCCGAGCGGTCTGCCGAGCAGGCCCTCAAGCCGCCGGTGCACCGCCGCCCGGTCGAGCTTGACGGCCAGGGCCCGGCAGTCGCGGGACCAGTCGTCGACCTGGACCGGACGGTCGGGGTCGAGGAAGAGGGCCTGGTCGGGAGTCGCGTATGAGGAGGCCCCGCGCCCCTGTCCGACCCGGAACCGGCCGGTGAGCGGCACGGCCACGTGGTAGGCCCGCGGCTGGACGAACTCCATCGCCACCTCGGTGCCGAAACTGAGCTCCCCGACGGTGAGTTCACCCAGCTCGACCACACTCATCTCGGTGAGGAACGTGTCCGGGGAACCCGCCACGTCCAGGCTCAGATCGTAGTAGTGACTCGCGATCGCGTCATGGGACTCGTCCACGCATCGCGTGCGGTAGCTGCTGAACCGGACTGCCCGCTGCTCCTGGCCCATGGCTGCGCTCCCTGGTGCGGCCTTTGCCGTCCTGTGCGGCATTCGTGGAGCATGATGGCACCGTGGGCGGGCCGCGCCGACCCTCACGGCGGCGTGTTCGTCACCGGCGGGGGTTCAGAATGAACTCATGCTCTGGATCTCCGGCGTGGCCGGCGGGCTTGTGCTCCTACTCGTCCTCAGCAGCATCCTGCGCACCCTCGTGGTGCCGCGAGGCCTCTACTCCGTGCTGGTCTTCCGGCTCTGGTGGCTGCTGCGCCGCGTGCTGCGGCTGGCCGCGCCGTCCGGCGGCTACCGTGCCGTCGACCGCGCCCAGACCTGGCTCGCCCCGCTGATGCTGATCGGCATGCTCGCGACCTGGCTGGGCGGAGCCCTGATCGGCTACGGCCTGCTGCTGTACGCGCTGTCCCCGCTGTCCTGGGCGAGCGCCTTCCGCGAGGCCGGCTCCAGCCTGTTCACCCTCGGGTTCGCCAGCGGCGCGCGGATCAGCCTGTCGGCGCTCGACTTCTTCGCGGCGGCCACCGGCCCGGTCCTGATCGCCCTTCAGATCGCCTACCTGCCCACCCTCTACGCCGCCTACAACCGGCGCGAGCTGGAGGTCACGCTGCTCCAGTCCCGGGCCGGGGAGCCCGCCTGGGGCCCGGAGATCCTGGCCCGGCAGTGGCTCGTCGACACCGAGACGGCCCTGCCCGAGCTGTACCGGTCGTGGGAGCGGCTGGCCGCCGACATGGGCGAGAGCCACTCCACCTATCCGGTGCTGCTCGCCTTCCGCTCACCCCGGCCGTACCGCAACTGGCTGGTCGGACTGGTCGCCGTGATGGACGCGGCGGCCATGCAGCTCGCGCTCACCCCGCGGATCGCCCCGCCGGAGGCCCGGCTGGTGCTGCGTGCCGGGTTCAGCGCACTGCGGGACATCGCCCGCTCGGTACGCATCCCGTTCGACCCGGACCCGGCCCCGGACGCCCCGATCCAGCTCACCTTCGCCGAGTTCGAGGAGGCGGTGGCGATGCTGGAGCGCACGGACTTCCGCGCCGAGCTCAGCCCCCGAGAGGCCTGGCAGCACTTCCACGGCTGGCGGGTCAACTACGAGGCCATCGCCTTCGAGCTGTGCCGCCGCTGCGACGCGGTACCGGCCCTGTGGACCGGCCCCCGCGACTTCCGGGCCGCCTCGGTCTCCCCGCAGCGCCCGGCCGACCGGCGACCGCAGTCGCCCGCGGCGGGTTAGGGCCTCCATCGCCGGGGACGGAAAACGGCTCCGGCACCAGGACCTGGGCGGCACGGTCACCGCCCTCGCGCCCGCGGGCGGCGGTCGGGCGGCCGTGCTCGTGGGCGCGGACCGGCTGTGGCGCCTCGGCATGGGCGACGAGCGCCGCCCGGGGGCGGACGCCGGGACCCCGGTGCGCGACGTCGACGGCAGCGCCGAGCCCATCGCCCCGCTCCTGAGGGCGGACGACACCTGGATCGCCGTCGACTCCGACGGCGACAGCCGTCCCCCGGTCCTCGGGATCAGGGAGTGACGGACACGTCTTGGGCCCGGTCCTCGGCCAGCATCCGGGCCAGCACCGCGCGCTGCAGCGGCAGCACCTCGGCGTGCAGGTCGCGCCCCTTGCGGGTGAGGGCGACCCACACTCCGCGGCGGTCCTCCACACAGACGGAACGCTCGACCAGACCGTCCTTCTCCAGCCGCCCGATGAGGCGGGACAGCGCGCTCTGACTCAGATGCACCCGCCCGACGAGGTTCTGCACACGGCAGTGGCCGCCGCCCTCGGGCGACTCGGCGTCGAGGATGTCGAGCACCTCGAAGTCGCTCGCGCCCAGGCCGTACGGGTGCAGCACACGGTCGATCTCGCACATCGTGCGCGCGTGCACCGACAGGATGTCCCGCCACTGTTGTTCGAGCCGGGTGGTCGCCGTGTTCACTGCCATACCCGCACGGTAACACCGAACCGGCCATTCGTTGAGTATGCAACTAGTGCATGTGCAAGCGGCGGAACCGGCGGAAGCCGGTCTCAGGCCACCGGGTCCTCGAGGAGCCCCACCATGTTGCCGTCGGCGTCCTTCACCGACGCGATCAGCCGGCCGTTGCCCACGTCGTGCACGTCCTGCACGGTCTCGGCGCCCGCCGCCAGCAGCGCCGCCAGCTGCGCCCGGATGTCGGTGACGTGCCAGAACGGCACCGGCCCGGTCAGACCCTGGGCATGTCCGTTCGGGTTGAGGCCCACGTCCTGGCCGGCGTCCTTGAAACCGACGTAGTAGGGCTCGTCCGCATACGGCTCGACCCCCAGCAGCGCGCTGAACATGGTCTTCGCCTGGGCGAGGTCCTTGACGGGGTAGATGATCGTCTTCACGCCCGCGGTCATGGCGTACTCCTCGGTGAGGTGGGGGCGACGGACCGACGCGGCGCGCCGGTGTCGTACCGGCGCGTTCCGCCGGTGCACTCACGTTAAGCCGGGGGACCGCTCGGCGGCTTCTCCGATCCTGACCGGTCCGGGACCGTCCGGCGGACGAGGGCCCCGCCGCCGACGGGCCCCTCCGGAGGGCGCGGACCGTGTGCGGCGTTCCCCCGAACGGTGACCGGCCGCCCGCGCCACGTGCCGCTCACGCCGGCCCCGAACCGTGACCGGCCCGCTCGCCCCACCGGCCGCGCACGCCGGCCCCCGAACGGTGTCCGGCCCGCCCCCGCCCGCTCACGTCGATTCGCGCTTGACCAGCTCGGTCGGCAGGATCACCGCGGCCGGGTCCTCGCCGCCGATCTGGGCGAGCAGCACCCGCACCATCTCGTTGCTGATCCGGTCCCAGGGCTGGCGGATGGTGGTGAGGGCGGGTGTGGCCGCGACCGCCGCGGGGGAGTCGTCGAAGCCTCCGACAGCGATGTCATCCGGCACCCGCAGACCGGCCCGCCGCAGCGCGGCCAGCACGCCCTGGGCCATCAGGTCGGAGGCGACGAACACCGCGTCCAGGTCCGGGGCCTGCGCGAGCAGCCGCTCGGCGCCCGCTTCGCCGCTGGCCCGGCTGTAGTCACCGGAGACGACGAGCCGCTCGTCGAGCTCGACGCCCGCCTCGGTGAGCACCTCCCGGTAGCCGGCGAGCCGCTCCACACCGCCCGGGGTGTCGAGCGGACCGGTGACCACGCCGATCCGGCGGCGGCCGAGCGACAGCAGATGGCGCACCATGTCCCGGGCGCCGTCCCGGTCGTCGGCGGCCACGTAGCTCACCTTGGAGCCGAGCCCGATCGGTTTGCCGCACGCGACCAGCGGAACGCCCGCCGCGCACAGCTCCTCCGCCACAGGGTCGCCGGAGTGGCTGGAGACCAGCAGCACCCCGTCCACATGCCCGGCCGTGATGTAGCGCGCTATGCGCCGCCGTTCGTCCTCGGTGCCCGCCAGCATCAGCAGCAGGGGTATGTCGTGCGCGGCCAGCGCCTGGGTGCAGCCGCGCAGCAGGATGTTGAAGTTGGGGTCCTCGAAGAACCGCTCCTGCGGCTCGGTCAGCAGGAAGCCGACCGAGTCCGACCGTCCCGTGATGAGGGAACGGGCGTGCCGGTTGACGACGTAGCCCGTGCGACGGATGGCGGCGTTGACCGCCTCCTGTGCGGTGGGGCTGACGTAGTGGCCGCCGTTGAGCACGCGCGAGACGGTGCCCCGGGAGACCCCTGCCTCGCGCGCCACGTCATGGATGGTCGGCGGCCTGCGCCGGCCCCCCGCATTGTTCATGGTCATGACTTTACGGCCCCTGACAGCAGGTCCAGGCTCCAGAACCGCTGAATGACCAGGAAGAGCGCGACCAGCGGGAGCACCGCCAGGAAGGCGCCCGTGATCACGAGGGTGTACAGGGCCGGGGTGTTCGACCCCTGTTCCAGCAGGGTGTACAGGCCGACGGTGATCGGGAACTTCTCGTCGTCGCTGAGCATGATGTACGGCAGCAGGAAGTTGTTCCAGACCGCCACGAACTGGAACAGGAACACGGTGACCAGGCCGGGCACCATCATGGGCAGCGCGATCCGGCTGAAGATCCGCCACTCGCTCGCCCCGTCCATCCGTCCGGCCTCGACCACGTCGGAGGGGACCGCGGCGGCGGCGTAGATCCGGGCGAGGTAGACGCCGTAGGGGGCGAGGACCTGGGGCAGCAGCACGGACAGGTGGGTGTCCGTGAGGTCGGCCTTCGCCATCAGCAGGTACTGCGGGACGGCGAGGATCACCGGCGGCATGAGGACGCCCGCCAGCAGGATGTTGAACAGGGTCTCCCGGCCGCGGAAGCGGTAGACCGCCAGCGCGTAGCCGCTGACGGCGGAGACGGCCGTCGACAGCAGGGCGCCGAGGCCCGCGTAGAGGGCGGAGTTGCCCATCCACTTCCAGTAGACGCCGTCGCGGTAGGTGCTCAGCTCCTTGACGTTGTCGGCGAAGCCGCTGCCCGGCAGGAAGGTGAAGGTGGAGAAGAGTTCGTGGCCGGACTTGGTGGACGCGATCACCACCCAGGCCACCGGCAGCAGGCAGTACAGCGCGCCGAGCAGCAGGGTCACGGTCGGGACCAGCGCGATCCGCCGGCGCAGCGGTGGCCCCTGGGCGGTGCCCGGCGTGGTCCCCGCGGCCGGGGCGGCCTTGCGGACGGCAAGAGAACTCATCGTGCGGCCTCCTGCTTGTTGCGGCGGTTCGCGGCCCGCAGGAACCCGAAGGACAGCACGAGCGTGACAAGGGCGATCAGCGTCGCCTCGGCGGCGGCCGCGTAGATGTCCCCCTTGCCGAAGGCGTCCTGGTACACCTTCATCAGCGGACTCCAGGTGGTGGGCAGGGAGTTGGTGAGCGGTTTGAGGGTGGTGGGTTCGTTGAACACCTGGAGCGTGGCGATGATCGAGAAGAAGAAGGTCAGCACCAGCGAGGGCGCCACCATCGGGATCTTGATCCGCAGGGCGATCTGGAGCGGGGTGGCGCCGTCCAGCTCGGCCGCCTCGTACACCTCGGCGGGGATGGCCCGGAGCGCGGTGTAGATGACGATCATGTTGAAGCCGGTGCCGCCCCAGACCGCGATGTTGGACAGGGCGAGGTACAGCGGACCGCCGTCCAGCAGGTCCGGCTGGGGCAGGCCCAGCTTCTCCAGTACGAAGTAGAAGGGGCTGACGTCCGGCAGGTACAGGAAGCCCCACAGCAGCGCGGCCACGACGCCGGGGATGGCGTACGGCAGGAAGATCGCGAGCCGGGTGAACGGGGCGAGCCGCACCTTGTCGGAGTCGAGCATCAGCGCGAACAGCAGGGCGAGCCCGAGCATCACGGGCACGACGATGCAGCCGTAGCCGAGGACGTGCAGCGCGCCGCCGAGCAGTTCGTCGTCCGTGAGGGCGGCGCTGTAGTTCCGGAACCCGGCCCAGACCTCCTGCCGGGCACCCGAACCCAGGCCGAGCCCGGAGACGTGCACCTTGCGGAAGCTGAGCCAGACCGCGTACCCGATGGGCAGCGCGAAGAACAGACAGAAGAGGATCGTCGCGGGAAGGAGGAAGGCGTACGGGGCCCCCTTGACCCCGTACCGCCTCCGGTGTGCGGGGGTGGTCACTGAGCGACCCCGAAGCCCTGCTTCTTGAGGTCGGCCACCGTCTCGTCCTGCATGGTGTCCAGGGCGGCGGCGAAGTCCGACTTGTTCTTCGCGGCGGCGCCGAAGGCGTCGTTGAACGACGCGTAGGCGACGTTGACGTTCGGGCCCCACGCGGACGGCGCGGTGGTCTCGGCGATCTTGGCGGCCTGGGTGTAGAAGTCGGCCTGGTTGGAGAAGTAGTCCGGCGGCGTGAGGAAGGCGCCGCTGGTCTGGGCGGCCGTGGAGGCCGGGTAGATGCCGCTCTCCTTGGCCAGCGCGTTCAGCGCGTCCTTGTCGGTGTTGAGCCACGCGGCGAACTCGGCCGCGGCCGCCTGGTGCTCGGAGTCCGTGGTGACGGCGGTGGAGGAGCCGCCCCAGCTGCCGGTGACGTTCTCGCTCGCGGACCACTGGGGGAGCGGGGCCATGGCCCACTTGCCCTTGGTGTCGGGCGCCGCCGTGGTGAGCGTGCCCGGCGCCCACACGGCGCTGACCCAGGCGATCTGCTTGCCGGTGTCCAGGGCCTTGTTCCAGGCCGGGGTGTACATCGGCTGGTTGTCGATGACGCCCTCCTTGACGAGGCCGCCCCAGAACTTGGCGACCTTCTGGCTCGCCGCGTCGTTGATGCCGACCTTCCACTTGTTGCCGGAGGCCGTCCACCACTTGGCGCCGGCCTGCTGGGCCAGGCCCGCGAAGAGGCCCGAGTCGTTGGCGGAGAACGTGGTCAGGTCCGTGTCCGGCGAGGCCTTCTTCAGCTTGCGGGCGGTCTCGGCGAACTGGTCCCAGGTGGTGGGGACCGTCAGGCCGTACTTCTTGAACAGGTCCTTGCGGTAGTAGAACATCATCGGCCCGATGTCCTGCGGGATCGCGTAGACCGCGTCGGTGCCGAGCGTGGTCTGCTGCCAGACGCCGTCGGCGAACTCGCTCTTGGCGTCGCCCACGTTCTTCGATATGTCCGCCAGCGCGTCATTGCTGACCAGGGTCGGCAGTGCCTGGTACTCGGCCTGCACCAGGTCCGGCGCCTGCTTGGCCTTGTGGGCGGTGAGGATCTTGGTGACCAGCGAGTCGCCGGAGGCCTGCTTCTTGACCGTGACGGTGATCTGTTCCTTCTTGCCCCGGCCCTTGTTCCACAGGTCGACGACCTTGTCCATGCCGGGCGTCCAGGTCCAGTACGTGAGCGAGACCGGCCCCGACGCGGCCTCGCCGGTGTCGTCGGACGAACCGCAAGCGGCGAGGGCGGTGGCGCCGAGGGCGACGGCGACGGTGGTTGCCACGAGGCGACGGCGCTTCGTGTTCGGCATGGATCTCTCCCCTGACCTGGGGCCCCCGCCCTGATGCGAGGGCCTGCCATGCTGCTGTGAGCCTGCTGTGAGCGTTCACATGATCATGGGCCTCATGCTTGATGAGGCCCTGCCATGCGTCTGTGAGCGTTCACAGTAGAGAAACATCCCAGACACTTGTCAATGGTTGTTGCTGTGCGGTTATGTTGGGCTCGCGCCGTCGATGATGTGTGTGCACGTTCCCAAATGATCGATTTAAACGGGAGAGATCCATGCCGGACACCACCCCCAGGGGCCTCACCAGGCTCGCCTTCGGTGGGGACTACAACCCGGAGCAGTGGCCGGAATCCGTCTGGCACGAGGACGTCCGGCTGATGCGGGAGGCCGGCGTCACCATGGTGAGCGTCGGGATCTTCTCCTGGGCGCTCCTGGAGCCCGCGCCGGGCGTCCACGACTTCGGCTGGCTCGACCGCCTCCTGGACCTGCTGCACGACAACGGCATACGCGCCGACCTGGGCACCCCCACCGTGGTCCCGCCCGTCTGGTTCTTCCGCGCCCACCCCGAGGCGCTGCCCGTGACGGCCGACGGCACGCGCTACGCGTTCGGCTCGCGCGGCGCCGTCTGCCACAGCAACGCCGCCTACCGGGCCGCCGCCGCGGACATCACCACCCGGCTCGCGACGCGCTACGCCGAACACCCCGCGCTCGCCCTGTGGCACGTGCACAACGAGTACGGCGTCCCCGTCTCGGCCTGCTACTGCGACTCCTGCGCCGCGCACTTCCGACGCTGGCTGGCGGCCACGTACGAGACCGTCGAGGCGGTCAACGAGGCCTGGGGGACCGCCTTCTGGGGCCAGCGCTACGCCGCCTTCGACGAGATCGAACCGCCCCGGCTGACCCCCACGGTCGGCAACCCGGGCCAGGCGCTGGACTACAAGCGCTTCGCCGACGCCACGATGCGCGAGAACTTCGTGGCCGAGCGGAACATCCTGCACCGGCTGGCCCCCGGCGTCCCGGTCACCACGAACTTCATGACCGCCCTCAGCCAGTGCGACTCGGTCGACTACTGGGCCTGGGGCCGCGAGGTCGACATCGTCAGCAACGACCACTACCTGATCACCGACGGCCGCCGCACCCACGTCAACCTCGCGATGGCCGCCGACCTCACCCGCTCGGTGGCCGGCGGAGCCCCCTGGCTGCTGCTCGAACACTCCACCTCGGGCGTCAACTGGCAGCCCCGCAATCCCGCCAAGGCCCCCGGCCAGATGGCCCGCAACTCCCTCGCGCACGTGGCCCGCGGCTCCGAGGGGGCCATGTTCTTCCAGTGGCGCCAGTCGCGGCGCGGCGCCGAGAAGTTCCACTCGGCGATGCTTCCGCACGGCGGCACCGACACGCGCGTGTGGCGAGAGGTCGTCGAACTCGGCGCCGCGCTCGACTCGCTCGGCGCCGTCCGCGGCACCCGCACCCGCGCGGACGTGGCCGTCCTGTGGGACTGGCACTCCTGGTGGGCGCAGAACCTCCAGTGGCGCCCCAGCGAGGACCACGACCCGCGCGAGCGCGCCGACGCCTTCTACGCGGCCCTGTACGACCGCCACCTCACGGTCGACTTCGCCCACCCGGAAGCCGACTTGTCGGCCTATCCCCTTGTCGTCGTACCCGCCCTCTATCTGATGACCGAGGCGGCCGGGAACAACCTCCAGGAGTACGTCGAGAACGGCGGCACCCTCGTCGTGTCCTACTTCTCCGGCATCGTCGACGAGCACGACGCGGTGCACGAGGGCGCCCACCCGGGCGCGCTGCGGGACGTCCTCGGCCTGACCGTGGAGGAGTTCTCGCCCCTGCTGTCCGGCGAGTCGGTGCGGATCACCGGCCCCGACGGCGGCGAACTCGGCGCCGACGTGTGGACGGAGTTCGTCGTGCCGCGCGGCGCCGAGACCGTCTGGACGTACGCCGACGGCCTGACCGCGGGCCGCCCGGCCGTCACCCGCCACCGCCTGGGCGAGGGCACCGCCTGGTACGTCTCCACCCGCCTGGGCCCCGAGGGTCTCGACGCGCTCCTCGGCCGGGCCGCCCAGGACGCGGGCGTCGCCCCGTACGCCGAACTGCCCCGCGACGTCGAGGTCGTGCTGCGCACCGGCGAGGCGGGCGACTACCTGTTCGCCCTCAACCACACCGCCACGGACGCCAAGGTGCCGCTCCAGGCGCACGGCACCGAACTGCTCACGGGCGAACGCGCCGCCGGCTGCCTCGCGCTCCCGGCGGGAGCCGTCCGGGTCGTACGACTCGACGGCTGAGCCGAGTCTCCCCTCCGTCCGTGCGAGCCGCGAGCCGCGGACGGAGGGGCCGCGCCCCCTCCCCGCCGCGCCACCGGGGGCGCTTTCACCCCACCACGTCGAAGGGACGACGGACGAAGATGTTCCATCCCAGACGCACCATCAGGGCCCTGCTGCTCCCGCTCGTCGCCGGGCTCGCCCTCCTCGCGCTGCCCGCCCAGAGCGCGACCGCCGCCAGTACCCTCGCCAACGGCGGCTTCGAGGCCGACGGCACCGGCACGGCCATCCCCAGCGGCTGGTCCGAGTCCGGCTCCACCGGTGCCTCGTACGTGGAGGCCGGCGGCCACGGCGGGAGTTACCGGCTGAGCCACTACGCCTCCGCCGCCTACAAGGTGGAGACGTACCAGTACCTCTCCGGGCTGACCAACGGCACCTACACCCTCACCGCCTGGGTCCGCTCGGGCGGCGGCCAGAACTCCGCCTATCTGGCCCTGAAGAACTGCGGGAGCTCCGAGCAGCGCACCGATCTGCCGGTCTCGACCAGCAGCTGGATACGGATCGTCACGTCGGTCAACGTGACGAACAACCAGTGCACGATCAGCATCAACAGTGACGCGAACGCGGGCAACTGGATCAATGTGGACGACCTGACCTTCGCGTCGGGCACCACCGGACTGTCGATCAAGGGATCCGACATCTCGTCCCTCGCCAAGAGCGAGGCCTACGGCGGGGTCTACAAGACCGCCTCCGGCACCACCGGGGACGCGCTCGCCATCCTCAAGTCCGCCGGCATGAACTACGCGCGCCTGAAGGTCTGGGTCGACCCGGCCGACGGCTACAACAACAAGACACGCGTGCTCGCCATGGCCAAGCGCATCAAGGCGCAGGGCATGAAGCTGCTGGTCGACCTCCACTACTCGGACTCGTGGGCCGACCCGGGCAAGCAGACCAAACCGGCCGCGTGGGCGGGGCACTCGTACAGTCAACTGAAGACCGACGTGTACAACCACACGTACGACGTGCTGAACGCGTTGAAGGCCCAGGGCACCACGGCCGACATGGTCCAGGTGGGCAATGAGATCAACGGCGGCATGCTGTGGTCCGAGGGCTCGACCGACAACTGGTCCCAGCTCGCCGGCCTGATCAACTCCGGCTACAGCGCGGCCAAGGCGGTCTCCTCCGGCACCCAGGTCGCCCTGCACCTGGCCAATGCCGGTGACGACGCCACCGTGCGCTGGTGGTTCGACAACGCGGCCGCCTACGGGATCAACTACGACGTGATCGGCCTGTCGTACTACGGCTACTGGCACGGCACGCTCGCCGCGGCGCAGACCACGCTCGACGACGTCGCCTCGCGCTACGGCAAGCCCGTCTTCGTCGCCGAGACGGCCTACCCGTTCCGTCTCGACAGCGACGACTCGCTGACCAACCAGATCGACACCACCGCCGAACTGGTCTCCGGCTACCCGGCGACGGCGGCGGGCCAGCTGGCCTGGATGAACAGCGTGGCGAACATCGTGGAGGCCGTCCCGAACGGCCGCGGCCTCGGTGTCTTCTACTGGGAGGCGACCTGGACCGCGGTCACCGGCAACGGCTGGGACCCGACCGACGCCACCTCCGGCAACGGCTGGGAGAACCAGGCCCTGTTCGGCTTCGACGACAAGGCCCTCTCGTCGATGGCGTGGTTCAGCC
Organism: Streptomyces sp. NPDC002265; assembly: GCF_040296125.1. Lineage (NCBI taxonomy): Bacteria > Bacillati > Actinomycetota > Actinomycetes > Kitasatosporales > Streptomycetaceae > Streptomyces > Streptomyces sp. NPDC002265. The sequence goes on from NZ_JBEOWS010000146.1 coordinate 16,107, forward strand.
ACCGCTGAGCGGGTGCGGGGGCCCGGCCGTGTCCACGCGGCCGGGCCCTTTCCCGTCCCACCAGTCCCGTACTCGAACTCCCTTGCTGCACAGTGGAGTTCGATACCGGTCAGGAGTGACCGACAGGGGGACGGAACGGTCCGGGCTGCGCCACAGTGGGAGGACGCGGTTCGAGCAGGCTCGGACGGAGGGGACGAGATGCTGAGGGCTCCGGTCGGCGACAGGCGTCTGGACATCCTGGAGTGGCTCAAGGATCCTGCCGCGCACTTTCCTCCGCAGCGGCACGGCGACCTCGTCGAGGACGGCGTCACCGCCCACGTCGTCGCCGTGAAACTCGGCGTACGGCGCAAGGTGGCCGAGACCCACCTCGGCCTGCTGGCCGGCATCGGAGTGCTGCGCACCACCCGGATCCGGCGGCGCACCTACTACCGGCGGGACGAGGTCCGGATCGCCGAGGTGGCCCGGATGTTCGAGAAGGGCTGGTAGGCCCCGGGTCCTCCGGGCCGACGGGCCCCCAGCTCTTCGGGCCGGTGGGCCCCGGGTCCTCCGCCCCTTCCCCTTCCCCTTCCCCTTCCCCTGCCGCCCTTCCGGCGTGTCTGCGATGATCCGGTGGCTCCCACCGACATGCCGATACCCAACGAAGAGGCAGGCGCCCGTGGCCCGTTCCACCGCTCTGGTTCCCGTCCGCCGTGTCGCCGTCGGCGGCCGCGGACCCGAGGACGTCGTCGTCGACCCCCGCGGCCGGGTGCTGACCGGTGTCGAGGACGGCCGCATCCTGCGCCTGGACGGACTGACCGGCCGGGCGCCGGCCCGGGTCGAGGTGCTCGCCGAGACCGGCGGCAGGCCCCTCGGCCTCGAACTCCTGCCGGACGGCGCCCTGCTGGTGTGCGACGCGGAACGCGGACTGCTCACCGTCGACCTCGACGCCGGAACCGTCCACGTCCTCGCCGACTCGGTGGCGGGGGAGCGGCTGCGGTTCGCCAGCAATGTCGTCGCCGGGCCCGACGGCACCGTCTACTTCACCGTCTCCAGCCGCCGCTACCCCCTGGGCCAGTGGATCGGCGACCTGGTCGAACACACCGGCACCGGGCGGCTGCTGCGGCTGGCTCCCGGCAGCCGGACGCCCGAAGTGCTGCTGGAGGGACTTCAGTTCGCCAACGGGCTCACCTTCGGCGGCGACGGCTCCTTCCTGGTGATCGCCGAGACCGGCGCCCGACGGCTCATCCGCTACCGGCTCACCGGCCCGCAGGCGGGCCACGCCGAACCGTTCGCCGAGGACCTGCCGGGGATGCCGGACAACATCGGGCGCGCGGGCCCCGACGGCCCGATCTGGGTGGCGCTGGCCGGCCCGCCCGTCCCGCCGCTGGACCTGCTGCACCGCGCCGCGCCGGCCGTGCGCCGGGCCGCCGCCGCGGTGGCCGTGCGCGCACCGTTCCGCCCGATCGGCACGTCGGGCGTCCTCGCCGTGGACGACGAAGGGCGGGTGCTGCACCACCTCGCCCACCGCCGCCCCCCGTTCCGCATGATCACGGGCGTGTGCGAGACCGAGGGGCACCTGGTCCTGGGGAGCCTGTGGGAGCGCGGCGTCGCGGTGTGCGAGGCACCGGCGCGGGGGTGATCCGGTTCCTCGGCGGTGAACCGGCTCCCCGACGGTGAACCCGCCCCCGGCACCCGGCGTTACCCTGTTGACCGGCCGTGGTCACCGTTCTGGTGCGACGAGGTGCCCCAGCGGGAGACGTACGACATGACAGCCAGACAAGCCGAGAGCGTCCGCGCCTCCGCCGTGCGGCGCGACGCCCTGCGCGGGCAGCTCCCGGTGGTCGGGGTGGTCGCCGCCGGCGGAGCCCTCGGCGCCGTCGCGCGCTACGCGGTCTCGCTGTGGTGGCCGTCGCGGGCCGGCGGCTTCCCCTGGGCGACCTTCTCGATCAACGTCGTCGGCTGCGCCGTGATCGGCGTGTTCCTGGTGCTCGTCACCGAGGCGTGGCGCCCCCACCCGCTGCTGCGCCCGTTCTTCGGCACCGGGGTGCTCGGCGGCTTCACCACCTTCTCGACGTACGCGGTCGACATCCAGAAGCTGCTCCAGGCGGGGCACCCGCGCACGGCGTTCGGCTATCTCGCCGCGACCCTGTGCGCGGCGCTCACGGCGGTCTGGCTGGCCGCGACGGCGACCCGCCGCGTCCTGACCTGGAGGCAGCCATGACGGAACCGACCCAGGGCGCGCTGCGCCTGACCGTCTTCATCGGCGAGAGCGACCGCTGGCACCACAAGCCCCTGTACAGCGAGATCGTCCACCGGGCCCACCGGGCCGGTCTCGCGGGCGCCAGCGTCTTCCGGGGCATCGAGGGCTTCGGCGCCTCCTCCCGGATCCACACCGCCCGGCTGCTGTCGCTGAGCGAGGACCTGCCGGTGGCGGTCGTGGTCGTGGACACCGACGAGCGGGTACGGGCCTTCCTGCCACAGCTCGACGAACTGGTCACCGAGGGGCTGGTGACCCTCGAACCCTGCGAGGTGGTCCGGTACGTCGGACGCACCGCAGAACCGGGCAGTCCGGATGAAGGCGGCGAAACGGAAGGTAAGAAGTCGTCGTGAACTGGGTGCTCGTCGTCATCGGTGGCATGGTGGGTGCCCCGCTGCGCTATCTGACCGACCGGGCGGTGCAGTCCCGTCACGACTCGGTCTTCCCCTGGGGCACCTTCGCCGTCAACGTCGTCGGCTGTCTGGTCCTGGGCCTGCTGACCGGCGCCGCGACGGCCGGTGCCGCCGGGCCCCACCTCCAGCTGCTGCTGGGCGCCGGTCTGTGCGGGGCCCTGACGACGTACTCGACCTTCTCGTACGAGACACTGCGGCTGGCCGAGACGGGCGCCGGGTTCTACGCCCTCGCCAACGTCGTCGCGAGCGTGACGGCGGGCCTCGGTGCGGCCTGCGCCGGGGTGTGGATCGCCCAAGGAGCGTGGGCGTGACTGTTCCGGGCGGCCCCGGACGTAGTAAGACTGTCTACAGCACTGTCGACCAACCTCCTCAGAACTGGATTCCATGAGCGCCATCTCCGTCGGCCAAGCCGTCGTCCTCGGAGTAGTCGAGGGAGTGACCGAGTTCCTCCCCGTCTCCTCCACCGGCCACCTGAAGATCACCGAGGGGCTGATGAACATCCCCGTCGACGACGACGCCGTCGTCGGCTTCTCGGCCGTCATCCAGGTCGGCGCGATCGCCGCCGTGCTCGTGTACTTCTTCAAGGACATCGTGCGGATCGTGTCCGCGTGGGGCCGCGGACTGGCCAACCGTGAGGAGCGCCACCATCACGACTACAAGTTCGCCTGGTGGGTCATCTACGCGACGATCCCGATCGTCGCCGTGGGTCTGGCGGCCAAGCCGCTCATCGAGGGGCCGCTCGCCTCGCTGTGGGTGGTCGCGGGCTCGCTGATCGCCGGCAGTTTCGTGATGTGGGCGGCGGACCAGATGGGCCGCCACAAGCGCGGTGAGGACGACACCTCGTTCAAGGACGCGATGCTGGTCGGCAGCTCCCAGATCCTCGCGCTGCTCTTCCCGGGCTTCTCGCGCTCCGGCGCCACGATGTCCACGGCGCTCATCCTGGACCTGGACCGGGTGGCCGCCACCCGCCTGTCGTTCTTCCTCGGCATCCCCGCCCTGACCGGCGCGGGCCTGTACGAGCTGAAGGACGCCCTGGGCGCGGGCGTGGGCGCCGCCCCGCTGGTGGTCGGCACGGTCGTCTCGTTCGTGGTGGCGTACGCCTCCATCGCCTGGCTGCTGAAGTTCGTCGCCAAGCACTCCTTCAACGCCTTCGTGATCTACCGGATCGTCGTCGGCCTGGCGCTGTTCGGCCTGCTCGCCGGCGGTGTGATCGACGCCTGAGCGGTCCGGCCGTGCTCGACGGCCGCCGGACAGGCCCTGGTGCAATGAACAAGGGTGCGGGGTGTGAAGCGGGTTTTCAGGCTTCACACCCCGCACCCTTGTTTTCGGCTGCTTGACAGGTTGCTCCCGTCAACCGCAGGATCGTTCCTGTGAACCTGTCAGACAGCCAGACAGGTGGTACGACACCGCGGCGCGTGAGCGCCATGGAGGCGGTGCTCGGCCACCTCCGCGGTGCCATCGAGAGCGGCACCTACGCCATCGGCGACAAGCTCCCCTCCGAGGCCGAGCTGTGCCGCACCCTCGAAGTCTCCCGGCCGGTCCTGCGCGAGGCGCTGCGCGCCCTCCAGACGATGGGGCTGACGGTCTCCAGGACCGGAAAGGGCACCTTCGTGGTCGCGGCCGCGGTGGAGGACCCCACCTTCGGCGACTACGCGGCCAGCGACCTGCTGGAGGTACGCCGCCACGTCGAGATCCCGGTCGCCGGGTACGCGGCGCTGCGCCGCACCCCGCAGAACCTCGACCATCTGGCCCATCTGCTGGACCGTATGGAGCGGGAGACGGACACCACCGCGTGGGTCGCGATGGACACCCTCTTCCACCTCGCCGTGGCCGAGTCCGCCCAGAACCCGGTCTTCCGCCGGGTCATCGAGGAGATCCGCGACGCGCTGGCGCGCCAGTCCGCGTTCCTGACCGAACTGGCCGGCCGGCGCGAGCAGTCCAACCGCGAGCACCGGGCCATCCTCGAGGCACTGATCGGCGGCAGCGAGTCCGACGCGGTGGACGCCATGTCCCACCACCTCGACCGCGTCGAGACCAGCCTCACCGACATCGTGCGCCCCACCCGTACGGGCCACCCCACCGAGAGCCGGCCCGGGGCGATCCCCGCGGGCCGGTCCCCGTCCCTCCACCAGTGAGCCAGCCAGTGATGCACAGCAACGACCTCGCGGACGCCCCCGCGACCCGTGAACCCCTCCACGCCCCCGTCGCCCACCTCATACGCGCCGGGATGATCGAGGGCACCCACTACGGTTCCGTCGTCGTCCTCGGTCCCGAGGGCGACGTCCGGTTCCAGCTCGGCGACATCGAGGCCGCCTTCTATCCGCGCTCGGCCCTCAAGCCCGTCCAGGCCGTGGCCATGGTGCGGGCCGGGCTGCCGCTGGAGGGCGAGCTGCTCTCGCTGAGCGCCGCGAGCCACTCCGGCGAGGAGCGCCACCTCGCCGGCACGCGCCGGATCCTGGAGCGGGCCGGCCTCACCGAGGACGACCTGCGCAACGTGCCCGACCTGCCCTACGACCCGGTCGTGCGCGACAACTGGGTGCGCGAGGGCAGGCTGCCGTCCCGGCCGGCCCAGAACTGCTCCGGCAAGCACGCGGCCATGCTGTACACCGCCCGGCTCAACGGCTGGTCCCTGCACGACTACCTCGACCCCGGTCACCCCCTCCAGCGGGCGATCGCCGCGAGCGTGGAGGACCTGACCGGTCAGCGCGTCGCCCGCGTCACGGTCGACGGCTGCGGCGCCCCGCTGTTCGCGGTGTCCCTGCACGGCCTGGCCCGCGCCGCCGCCCGGATCGCCTCCGCGCCGGCCGGCAGCCCGGAGCGCCGGGTGGCCGACGCGATGCGCGAGCACGCCGAGATGGCCTCCGGCAGCGGCCGGGACGTGGCCGGGCTGATGCGGGCCGTCCCCGGTCTGCTCGCCAAGGACGGCTTCGAGGGCGTCCAGGTCGCCGCGCTCCCGGACGGCCGGGCCGTCGCCGTCAAGATCGCCGACGGCGCGAACCGCGCCCGGGTCCCGGTCGCCGCGGCCGCTCTCGCCCGCGCCGGCGTCGAC
>NZ_JBEOWS010000147.1:0-21518 GCF_040296125.1 Streptomyces sp. NPDC002265
CCGGGCCCGGCAACCGGGCATCCCGGCCGGCGCGCGAGCGACCCGGCCCCGCCCGGGCGACTCCGCCGGAGGCGCCGACGGCACCCCGCGAACCACTACGAACCACGACACACTCCCGCACCCCAGGACGCGCCGCCGAGGCGCCGCGCCGGTGGGCGGGCCGACGAGGAAACAGGTCATGAGCGAGCTTCTTGCGCTGCGCAACCACATCGACGGCCACTACGTGGACGCGGCCGACGGCCGCCGTCTGGACGTGGTCGACCCGGTCACCGGCGAGGTGTACGCGCACGCGCCGCTGTCGGGGGCCGCCGACGTGGACGCGGCGATGGCCGCCGCGGCCGCCGCCTTCCCGCAGTGGCGCGACGCCACCCCCGCCACCCGGCAGCGGTTGCTGCTGCGCGTCGCGGACGCGATGGAGGCCCGCGCCGACGACCTCGCCGACGCCGAGTGCCGCGACACCGGCAAGCCGCGCGCGCTGACCCTCTCCGAGGAGATCGCCCCGGTCGTCGACACCGTCCGCTTCTTCGCCGGTGCCGCCCGGATGCTGGAGGGCCGCTCGGCGGGCGAGTACATGGAGGGCATGACCTCGATCATCCGCCGCGAGCCGATCGGCGTGATCGCCCAGGTGGCGCCCTGGAACTACCCGTTGATGATGGCCGTGTGGAAGTTCGCCCCGGCGATCGCCGCGGGCAACACCGTGGTCCTCAAGCCCTCCGACACCACCCCCGCGTCCACCCTCCTGCTCGCCGGCATCGTCGGCGAGGTCCTCAAGGACATGGACCTGCCCGCGGGCATCCTCAACGTCGTGTGCGGCGACCGCGAGACCGGACGCCTGATGGTGGAGCACCCGACCCCGGCGATGGCCGCCATCACCGGCTCGGTCCGCGCCGGCATGGAGGTCGCCGCCTCGGCGGCCCGTGACGTCAAGCGCGTCCACCTGGAGCTCGGCGGCAAGGCCCCCGCGCTGGTCTTCGCCGACGCCGACATCGCCGCGGCCGCCGAGGGCATCGCCGCCGGCGGTTACTTCAACGCCGGCCAGGACTGCACCGCCGCCACCCGCGTACTGGTCCACGAGTCGGTCCACGACGAGTTCGTCGCCGCGCTGGCCAAGGCGGCGTCGCAGACCCGTACCGGCGGCGGCGTCGACGACGAGGACATGTTCTTCGGCCCGCTCAACAACGCCGACCAGCTCGCGCGGGTGGCCGGCTTCATCGACCGGCTGCCCGAGCACGCCACCGTGGAGAGCGGCGGTCACCGGGTGGGCGAGCGCGGCTACTTCTACGCCCCGACCGTGGTCTCCGGACTGCGCCAGGACGACGAGATCGTCCAGAACGAGGTGTTCGGGCCGGTCATCACCGTCCAGTCCTTCACCGACGAGGAGCAGGCGGTCGCCTACGCCAACGGCGTCGAGTACGCCCTGGCCTCCTCGGTGTGGACCCGCGACCACGCCCGTGCGATGCGGATGTCCAAGGCCCTGGACTTCGGCTGCGTGTGGATCAACAGCCACATGGCCCTCGTCGCCGAGATGCCCCACGGCGGCTACAAGAAGTCCGGCTACGGCAAGGACCTCTCCGCCTACGGCTTCGAGGACTACACCCGTATCAAGCACGTGATGACGGCCCTGTGACCCAAGGCTGACCCACGGCTGACCCACGGCACCGGAGGCCGCCTCCGGGACGGCCCCACGCAGAACGCCCGACCGGGATCTCCCGGCCGGGCGTTCCGCGTGTGCGGCCCGGTGCTCCGCGGCACGTCGTCTGTCGCCGGCGCCGTCCGGTACGCCGGCCTTCGGACGGCACGATGCGCGGCGTCCGGCCGCGGCGCCCCGGCCGGCCGGCGATGTCACAGCAGGGGTCAAGTACGGCTGAAGCGACGGCAGTTGCTCCGTAGACTGGAGGTACTGTCCGCCGACGGAGGTGTCCGGCCGTTGCGCGGGAGACCGCCTGCGAGCGCCGTGAACAGCGTCGTCCGCAGGCAGCGCCACCCCCACCCCTCACCCGCGCACCGACGCTCGTCCACGGAGGACCTGTGCCCATCAGGCTTGTTCAGTACCTGACAGGAGTGGCCTCGGCCGTACTCCTGCTGGCCGCGACACCCGGGGCGGTCGCCGCCGTCCCGGCGCCCCCGGCCCCCGCCGTCCGCACCGCCGCCGTCGCGCAGGCCGAGGCCTGGCAGCCGCCCCTGTCGACCAGTGGCCGCTACATCGTCGACGCGGCGGGCAACCGCTTCCGGCTGAAGTCGGCCAACTGGGACGGCGCGCAGGGCTCGTGGACCGGCAGCGGCAGCATCTCCGACCCCGCCAACCACCACGCCGGGCAGAACTCCTACGGCATCCCCCTCGGCCTGGACCGCGTTCCCCTGGCCGCGCTGCTCGCGGATTTCCACGCCCTCGGCATCAACAGCATCCGGCTGCCGTTCTCCAACGAGATGATCCACGCGACGGCGACCGTGCCGGACGCCGCGGTCGCGGCCAACCCGCAGCTGCGCGGGCGTACCCCGCTCCAGGTCTTCGACTCCGTGGTGGCCGCCCTCACCCAGGAGGGCTTCGCGGTCATCCTCAACAACCACACCAACACCTCCCGTTGGTGCTGCGGCGTCGACGGCAACGAGCGGTGGAACAGCAGCCAGAGCACTCAGCAGTGGGCCGACGACTGGGTGTTCATGGCCCGCCGCTACGCCGGCGACCCGCGCGTGGTGGGCGCCGACCTCTACAACGAGGTGCGCCGCGACGTCCTGGACGACCCCAACTGGGGCCTCGGCGACAACCACGACTGGTACGCCGCCGCCCAGCTCGCCGCGGACCGCATCCTCACCGAGGCCAACCCCAACCTGCTCATCATCGTCGAAGGCATCAACTGGACGGGTCTGCCCGTGGACGGGCTGCCGCACGGCCGCCCCATGCTCACCCCCGCGCGCACGCTCTCGCACACCCTCGTCGCCGCCCACAAGCTGGTCTACTCCGCCCACTTCTACGGCTACACCGGTCCCAGCCACAGCGGTGCCACCGGGATCGGCGAGACCCACGACGCCCGCTACCAGGACCTCAGCCGCGACGCGCTCTACCAGGCCCTCTACGACGAGGCGTTCTTCGTCGAGGACGGCGGCCGGCACTACACCGCACCCCTGTGGATCAGCGAGTTCGGCATCGGAGCCGGGGAGTCGAACTCCGCGGCCCGCACCTGGTTCGGCAACCTCACCGACTACTTCGCCGACCACGACACGGACTTCGCCTACTGGCCCCTGGTCGGCTGGGAGAGCCACGACGACTGGGCGCTGCTGCGCTACGACACCGACGGCCACCGCTACGGTCTCCTCGACCCGAACGACTGGCGCGCCGCCGGCTGGAACCACGTCATGACCGCGCCGACCCGCACCGGGTCCGTCGCCCCGGTGCCCTCCTGGCACATGCTCGCCACCGACCACGGCGACCACGTCGAGTCGCTGCGGGTGCGCGCCGGCGGGGACTGGGACTCGGGCGCGTCCAAGGCCGTCTGCCCCGACGGTCTGCGGCTGGCCGGCCTCGGCCACACGGCGGGCCGCGGGCTGTGCACCGACGTCACCGCCGGTGACCTGCGGGCCGCGGGCAACACCCAGACGGTCGTCACCGACGAGCGCAATGTGCCCTCGGGCGGGGACTGGGCCTCCGGCTACACCAAGTTCCAGTGCCCCTCCAACCAGTTCCTGATCGGCTTCAGCCGCCGCGGCGGCCGGACGTCGGCGGCGCTGTGCGTCCCCGCCCGCACCTCGCTCGGCGGCGCCGGGCGGACGGTGTGGTTCGACCGGTCCGACAACCGGCCGGCCGACGCCCAGGGCGGCGACTTCGCCTACGGCGACTACAAGGGCCAGTGCGCCGACGACGAGTACGCCGCCGGGATCGCCTTCACCACCCGGATCGGCAGCAGCGGGGGCCCCGCCGCACTGCTCTGCCGCAAGCTGGTCTGACGGGCGGGCGGCGCGGCCCCCGCCCCGGCTACCGCTGCCGGGCCGGGCGCCGCGCCGGACGTCCGCGAGATGTGCGGGCGCCGTTCTGCCCCGACAATGGGCGGGTGGCAGGTGAAACGGACTCCGGCACGCCCCGCACTCCTCAGGAAGCCGTGCCCCCCGGGGCCTACGGAGAGCGGCTGTTCCGTCCGCAGGACGAGGGCGAGTCGGCGCGCACCGACCTCGGAGCGCTCGTCTACGACCCGGTGACGACCGCGCGGCTGCGGCAGCTGGGCGCAGGTCCGGGCTGGCGCTGTCTGGACGTGGGCGCCGGAACCGGCACGGTGGCCGCCTGGCTGCTGCGCGAGGCGGGCGTCGCCGAGGTCGTGGCCGTGGACCGGCACACCACGTTCCTGCCCGGCGAGCCGGTCGACGGACTTACGACGATCCAGGCCGACGTGACCTCCGACCGCTTCGGTCCGGACCTCTTCGCTCCCGGCCTCTTCGACCTCGTGCACGCCAGGTTCGTTTTGATGCACCTCCCGTCACCCGCCGAGACGATCGGGAAACTCGCCGGGCTGCTCGCGCCGGGCGGTGTCCTCGTCCTGAGCGACGCGGTGGACCCCACCACCGACGACGCCGCGGACAATCCGTACACCCGGGCCATGCGGGCCATGTGGCAGGGGCTGCGGGAGACGATCGGCACCGACATCTCCTGGGTGCCGCGCTGCCCCGAGCTGATGGTCGCGGCGGGCCTGGAGTCCGTGGCGGCCGAGATCCACGTACCGCCCCTGGTGCCGGGCAGTCCGATCAGCCGTTTCTGGGCCCGGACCTGGGACCGCGCCCGTACGGCGATGACGGCGACGGGCCTGGTGGACGACGCCGCGATCGACGAGGCCGAGCGCCTGCTGGACTCCCCGGAGTACGTCGGCCTGTCGCCCGGGATGCTGACGGCCTGGGGCCGCAGACCCGCCCGGCCTTGACCGCGGGCGAGGGGGCGTACGCGGCGGGCGGGACGGCGGAGCGACGGTCCTCGGCGCCGCTGCTCGCGGTGTGCGCCGGGTATTTCATGGTCATCCTGGACGTGACGATCATCAACGTCGCCGTGCCGGTGGTGGGCCGGGACCTGTCCGCCTCGCTCACCGGCATCCAGTGGATCACCGACGGCTACACGGTCGTCTTCGCGGGCCTGCTGATGACCGGGGGAGCGCTGGGCGACCGGCTGGGCAACCGCCGGATCTTCTGCTGGGGCGTCCTGGTGTTCACGGCGTCCTCGGCGGCGTGCGCGTTCGCGCCGGGCACCGCGTTCCTGGTCGGGGCCCGGCTGGCGGAGGGGCTCGGGGCGGCCCTGATCGTGCCCGGGTCGCTGGCCCTGCTCCAGCAGGCCTACCCGCAGCCCGCCGCACGGTCGCGGGCCTTCGGGCTCTGGGGCTCCATGGCGGGCATCGCCGCCTCCGCCGGGCCGCTGCTGGGCGGACTGCTGGTCACCACGGTGGGCTGGCGCTCGGTCTTCCTGATCAACCTGCCCGTGGGCGCGGCCTGCCTGCTGCTGACCCTGCGGTACGTGACGCCCTCGCCCCGGCACGGCACACGCGCCCTGGACTGGCCGGCACAGTGCGCGGTGGTCGCCGCGGTGGCCCTGCTGACCGGTGCGCTGAACGAGGCAGGGCGGCGTGGCTGGTCGGATCCCGCCGTGCTCGCCGGGCTGGGCCTGGCCGTGCTGGCGGCGCTGGCGTTCGTGCTGCGAGAGCGTCTGGCCCGCGCCCCGGCCCTGCCGCCGAGCCTGCTGCGCTCCCGTGAGATGTGCGGGACCCCCGTCATCGGCCTGCTGTTCAACTTCGCCTTCTACGGCATGGTGTTCACCGCCAGCCTGTACTTCCAGCACCAGCGCGGCTTCAGCGCGCTGGTGACGGGGCTGGCGTTGTTCCCGGCGGTGGTCATGACCACGTTCGCCTCGGTGCTGTCGGCCCGGCTGGCCCGTCGCACCGGCGACCGTCCGCTGGTGGTCTCGGGCATGCTGCTGGGCGCCCTGGGCCTCGCGGGCTGGGCGGCAGCCGGAGCCGAGCCCGACTACGCGGTACTGGTCGTGCCGATGATGGCGGCGGGGTTCGGTACGTCCTTCGCCCTGACCGGTGCGACCGCCACCGTGATGGGTGCGGCACCCCCGGCGTACTCGGGAGCCGCGTCCGCGCTGTTCAACACCACCCGCCAGATCGGCAGCGCCACCGGCGTGGCACTGGGAGGCAGCCTGCTGGCCACCGGAGCCGGCTACGCGGCGGGGCTGCGCACCAGCATGGCCGTCGGCGCCCTCGCCTACCTGACCGCCGCGGCACTCGCCTGGTTCTGCGTGCCCGCGAAACCGCAGGAGGCAGGGCGCGGCCGACCGGGTGCAGTGCGTGGAGCACGGCCCGGGGAGTGACACCGTAAATCGGGGTAAATAGGGTGCATGGTGCGATTGCCTCGCCGGTCGAGACCTTCGTCCGATGCCGACGATGCCGACGATGCCGACGCCGAGCGGGCGGACGAGGTCCAGGACGGCCAGTGGCACGGCCGAACCCGCCTGAGGTCGCTGCTGAACGTGCACAGTGTGGTCGGGCAGATGTTCGTCATCCAAGTGGTGATGGTTCTGCTGCTGGCCCTCGTGGGCGGCGTCCTGCTGGCCTTGACGGTCCGGCGTCAGACCACCCGCGCGGCGACCGCCGGCTCCGTCGCCGTCGCGGCGGGCATCGCCCAGGCCCCGGGCATCAAGGCGGCCCTGAAGTCGCCCGATCCGTCGGTGGTGCTGCAACCGCAGACCGAGGCGATCCGGATGGCCACGCATCTCGACTTCATCGTGATCGTCGGAAAGAACGGAGTCCGCTACACCAGTGTGGATCCGAGCCTGATCGGCCGGCGCATCCCCTACCCCGAGGACCTGGCCGCGCTGAGCTCCGGGCGCACCGTCACCGGGCGCAGCGAGGTCGGGCACACCACCGCGGTCCGTACCTTCGAGCCCATCAAGGACGACGGTTCCGTGATCGGCGGGGTCGCCGTCGGCGTCAGGGTGGCGAGCATCAGCGCCGACGCCATGAGACAGCTGCCCGTCCTGCTCGGCATCACGGCCGCCGCCGTGGTCGTCAGCACCGTCGGCGCGCTCGTGGTCGGACGGCGGCTGCTGCGCCAGACCCACGGCCTCGGACCGGCCGAGATCACCCGTCTGTACATCCACCACGACGCGGTGCTGCGGGCCGCCCGCGAAGGCGTGGTCATCGTGGACGCCGACCGCAGGCTGCTGCTGGTCAACGAGGAGGCCCGGCGCCTGCTCGAACTGTCGCCGCAGGCCCAGGGCCGCCGGGCCGACGAACTCGGCCTCGCGCCGCCGATCGCCGAACTGCTGGCTTCCGGACGTGAGGCCACCGACGAGGTGCTGCTGGCCGGCGGCAGGGTCCTGGCCGTCAACCAGCGGCCCCTGGAACGCTACGGAGGCGGCTGCGGCAGCGTCGCGACCCTGCGGGACTCGACCGAGCTGAGAGTGCTCTCCGGCCGGGCGGAGCAGGCACGCGAGCGCCTGAAGCTGCTGTACGACGCCGGTATCGGCATCGGCACCACCCTGGACGTGACCCGGACGGCCGAGGAACTGGCCGAGGCCGCCGTCCCGCAGTTCACCGACTACGTGACCGTCGACCTCGCCGAGCCGGTGCTGCGCGGCGAGGAGCCGACCGGCACGGAGCAGACGCTGCGCCGCGTGGCCGCCGCCGGGATCCGCGCGGAAACGCCCTTCGCGCCTGTCGGCGAGAACGTCGCGTTCGTGCGGTCGGGGTCCCCCCTGGCCGACCCGGCCCAGGGGCACGGGGTGATCGATCACGACCTGCGCACCGTCCCCGGACACGTGCCCGGGTACGTCCCCGGGTTCGGGCCCCGGGATCCCGGCCGTGCCCGGCGCGTCGTCGACCACGGCATCCACTCGCTCATCACGGTCCCGCTGCGCGCCCGCGGCGTGGTGCTGGGCGTGGCCGGCTTCTGGCGCTCGGAGAAGCCCGAGCCCTTCGAGGACGACGACCTGGCCCTGGCCGAGGAGATGGCCACCCGGGCCGCGGTCGCCATCGACAACGCCCGCCGCTACACCCGCGAGCACGCCATGGCCGTGACACTGCAATGCAGCCTGCTGCCCGCGTCGCTGCCGGCACTCAGCGGCCTGGAGGTCGCCCACCGCTATCTGCCCGCCGAGTCGGGACACGTGGGCGGCGACTGGTTCGACGTCATCCCCCTGCCCGGCGCACGCGTGGCCCTCGTGGTCGGGGACGTCGTCGGCCACGGTCTGCACGCCGCGGCCACCATGGGCCGACTGCGCACCGCCGTGCACAACTTCTCCGCCCTCGACCTCGTCCCCGGCGAGCTCATGGCCCATCTCGACGAACTCGTCACCCGCAACGACACCGACGAGGCGGACGACGACAGCGGCCGCAGCCTCACCGGCGCCACCTGCCTCTACGCCGTCTACGACCCGGTCTCGGGCCACGTCACCATGGCCCGGGCGGGGCATCCGGGGCCGCTCGTGATCCGGCCCGGCGGCACGGTCCACGTCCCCGAGGTGCCCGTCTCCCCGCCGCTGGGCCTGGGCGGCGCGGAGCCCTTCGAGTCGGCCGAGCTGCGACTGGAGGAGGGCAGCGCACTGGTGCTGTTCACCGACGGGCTGGTCGAGGAGCGCGGCCGGGACATCGACGAGGGTCTCGCACTGCTGCGGGACACGCTGGCCGGTCACCCGCAGCGGGGCCCGGAGGAGACCTGCCGGGCCGTCTTCGACGCCGTGCTGCCCACCCGCCCCCGCGACGACGTCGCCCTGCTGGTGGCCCGCACCAGGCTGCTCGACCCGGCCCGGATCGCCCAGTGGGAGATTCCTCCGGATCCGGCGGCGGTGGCCCCGGTCCGCGCCGCGTGCGGCCGTCGGCTGCGGGACTGGGGGCTCGACGGCATCGGCTTCGCCACCGAACTGATCCTCTCCGAGCTGGCCACCAACGCCGTCCGCTACGGCGCCCCGCCGATCACCGTCCGCCTGCTGTACGACCGGACCCTGATCTGCGAGGTCTCCGACGGCAGCCACACCTCCCCGCATCTGCGCCGGGCCGCCGCCACCGATGAGGGCGGCCGCGGCCTCTACCTCGTGGCGCGGTTCGCACAGCGCTGGGGCACCCGCTACACCCCGCAGGGCAAGGTGATCTGGACCGAGCAGGCCCTGCACGAGGACACCACGGAGCCGGTGGAGGACATGACGGACGCCCTGCTGGACCAGTGGAACGACGACGCCCTGTGACCGGGCCGGGCGAATGTCTGTTCGGGGTGGCCCGGCAACAGTGGTGAATCCGGCAAGATCCTGTCACCCGGCTGTGAAGAAACCCCGGCAGGCTGGTGCTCAGCACAGCAGCACGACACAGCACACACTTCTCAAATCGGGGGAAGAGCACCATGAGCACTGTTCACAGAGCCGCCGTCGTCCTGGCCTCGGTCTCCGCGTTCGCGCTGACCGCCTGCGGTCCCGCCGACAACGGCGCGGCGGGCGGATCGGCGAAGCCGCCGACCACGAGTGCGTCCGAGTCCGCGACGCCGTTCGGTCCGTCGAAGCCCAGCGCACCGTCGAAGCCGTCCGTGGCACCGGCGGGATCCACGACCGGCGGTTCGACCGGCGGTTCGTCCGGCGGTTCGTCCGGTGGCGCCTCCGGCGGATCCTCCGGTGGCGCTGCCGGTGGCTCGTCCGGCGGCGGGTCCTCGGCCGACTTCGACGTCTTCCCGTGCAGCACGTACGACGTCACATTCACCGCGAGCCTGGCGGAGCCCACGACCAGCAGCTATCTCCTCAAGATCACGAACAAGGGCACCAAGGCGTGCCGGGCGCTGGGCCATCCGATCGTGACCTTCGGCGACCTGGACGGTGCGGCCACGGAGCGGGGCGCCGCCCCCGGCATCGAGGACGCCCTCCGGCTGGAGCCGGGGGAGTCGGCCTACGCCGGGCTCATGGGCGGCGCCGACGACGGCAAGGGACGGACCGTGGGTTCGATCGCGATGACCATGAACACCGAGTCCGACCTGGAGCAGAAGGCGCTCAAGGCCACCACCCCCGGCCTGTACGTCTCGCCGCACACCAACTCCGTGACCCCGTGGGTGAACAACGCGGAGGACGCGCTCAGCCTCTAGGCCGCCGCCTCCAGGCCGCGCGAACGGGACGGGCGGACGGATCGGTCAGGATCGAAGAAGCGCCGGTCACCCGGCTCCTTCTAACGTCGGAGACATGGCATCCATCGAATCCGTCACCCTCGACGTGGCCGACCCCACGGCCGCCCACCGCTTCTACACCGCCGCCTTCGGCCTCGACGAACAGATCCGGCTCAGGGCGTCGGAGGCGCCCAGCACCGGCTTCCGCGGGTTCACCCTGTCACTCACGGTGTCCCAGCCGGGCACGGTCGACAGTCTCGTCGGCACCGCCGTGGAAGCCGGGGCGACCGTGCTGAAGCCGGCCGCGAAATCGCTGTGGGGCTACGGCGCCGTGGTGCAGGCACCGGACGGGACGATCTGGAAGGTCGCCACCTCGGCGAAGAAGGACACCGGCCCCGCCACCCGGCAGATCGACACCGTCGTCCTCCTGCTGGGCGTCGCGGACGTGGTCGCGAGCAAGCGGTTCTACGTCGGCCGAGGACTTGCCGTGGCCAAGAGCTTCGCCCGTGTGTACGTCGAGTTCGACACGGGGTCGAGCCCCGTCAGGCTGGGACTGTACCGGCGCCGCGCCCTCGCCAAGGACGCCGGTGTCCCGCCGGAGGGCACCGGTTCGCACCGGCTCCTGATCGGCGGCGACGCCGGGCCCTTCACCGACCCGGACGGGTTCGCCTGGGAGTCCGCGGCGGCACTGGCGGCCACGCCCTGACACGGCACCGCCGCCTTGCCGCCACGTCGGCGCCGGAGCACGGCCGGGTCACCCTCCGGGCCCGGGGAGACCGCCGCCGGGGCGTCGTGGCGACACACATGTCGCGTGCCGGGCGTGCGTTCTCGGTCACGGAATGTAATGTCCGGTGCGCGGGGCCCGGGTCCCGCCACGAAGGCGCTGGTGCGCGGCCGCTGTCCCGTCGCGCCGCGCCATCCCGTTCCGGGGTTTCGGACACCATCGACGGAGGACGTCACGATGACCGTTCCGGCAGATCTGAAGTACAGCAAGGATCACGAGTGGGTGAGCGTCGTGAGTCCGAAGGAGGTGCGCATCGGCATCACGGACTACGCGCAGCGCCAGCTCGGTGACGTCGTCTTCGTGGAACAGCCGAAGAAGGGCGACCGGTTCGAGAGTTCCCATCCGTTCAGCACGGTGGAGTCCGTCAAGGCCGTCTCCGAGATCTACATGCCCGTCGACGGCACCGTCGTGGCCGTCAATGAAATGCTGGTGGACGAACCGGAGTTGATCAATACCGACCCCTACGGCGACGGCTGGATCGTCCAGGTCGCGCCGTCCCGGGTGAAGGATCTGGACCAGCTCCTCAGCGCGGCCCAGTACGAGAAGTACGTCGCCAGCGAAGAGGACTAGGGCCTGTCCGGCGGATGCCCCGGCCGGGCACGGGCACGGCCTGTGACCGGTCCGGTGTGTCCGGTGCGCGGTGAAAGCCGTGTAGAGTGGAACTACCGACGCGGGGTGGAGCAGCTCGGTAGCTCGCTGGGCTCATAACCCAGAGGTCGCAGGTTCAAATCCTGTCCCCGCTACCAAAGGAAGGGCCCGGCAGTTGCCGGGCCCTTTCGCATGTGTCCCGGGCATCGGCTCCGGTGGATCTTCGGACCGTGCGCACTGACATACTCCGGTCATGGACGGTGGGGGAGTGGCCGAGGCGACGCGGTCGGCCGTGGAGACGGCCGCACGGGACACCCCTGTGCCCGGTGCGGGCTGGGAGCTGCGGCCCGCGGCCGAGACGGACATCGAGGTCGTCGCGGAGCTCCGGGCCGACGTCATGCGCCCGGACCTGGAGCGTCTGGGACGCTACGACGAGCACCGGGTACGACAGCGGCTCCGGGACTCCTTCTCCACGCGGTACACGTCGGTCATCATGGCGGACCGCGAGCTCATGGGCTGTGTCACGGTCCGGCCCCGGGGCGACGGGCTGTGGCTGGAGCACTTCTACCTCGCCCCGCGTCACCAGGGCCGGGGGCTCGGATCCGCCGTCCTGCGCACGCTGCTGGAGCGGACCGACGCCCAGGGGATGACGGTGGGCCTGAACGTCCTGCAGGGCAGCCCCGCCCGCCGTCTCTACGAGCGCCACGGATTCGTCGTCGAGTCGCAGGACCCGGTCGATGTCTTCATGGTCCGTCCGCCGCAGACGTCGCCGGGCAGCGCGTCCTCGGACTCCACGGGCGACGCCTGACCTTCGGCCGGACGACGCCCCGCCGGACCGGGCGGCCCGGCGCGACCCGGACCGGCGCCCTGTCCCAGGGCGGTCAGCCGGTCTTGCGGGCCACTCCGCCGTAGAAGCCGATCTCGTCGGAGCGGGTCGGCGGCGGGGTGTCCGGGCGCCAGAACGGGACCTGGGCCAGGCCGGGTTCCAGCAGCTCGAAGCCGTCGAAGAACCGCTCCACCTCGCTACGGGTGCGCAGGTTCAAAGTGGCGGTCGCCTTGTTGTAGACGGCCTGGGCCTCGCTGCGATCGGCGAAGTCGCCCGTGGCGTGCGAGAGGACCAGGAAGCTGCCGACCGGCAGCGCGTCCCGCAGCGTGGCGACGATCTGTCCGGGCTGCTCGGCATCGGTGAGGAAGTGGACGACGGCGACCAGGAGCAGGGCGACGGGTTCGTCGAGGGCGATGATCCGGCGGACGTCGGGATGGTCCACCACGGCCCGCGGATCGCGCAGGTCGGCCAGGACGATGCTGGTCGTGCCGGAGCGGCTGAGCAGGGCGTCGCCGTGCGCCTTCACGATCGGGTCGTTGTCGACGTAGGCGACGCGCACGTCCGGCGCCACCTCCTGCGCGATCTCGTGCACGTTCGGCGAGGTGGGCAGTCCGGTGCCGATGTCCAGGATCTGCCGGACGCCGCTGCCGACGACATGGCGGACGGCGCGCCGCAGGAAGGCACGGTTGGCCCGCAGACCGATGCGTACCTCGGGTGCCGCCGCGGCGAGCCGCTCGCCCGCCGCGGCGTCGACCTCGTAGTTGTCCTTGCCGCCCAGCAGGTAGTCGTAGATCCGCGCAGGGTGTGGCCTGCTGGTGTCTATGTCCTCGGCACGGAAGCCGTCCTGCCCCACGCTGCGCTCCTCTCGGCGACCGTCACGGCTGCTCCCGTGATCGTCGGACGACAGCTTCCCACATCAACTTCATTGCGGACGACCGCAGTTCACGGCGGTGACGGGGAAGGGCGGATCGGCCCGCAGCGGCTGACCCGGTTCAGGACGGGTTGCCCGTCCCCGCCGCGGCGGCGGCCAGGCTCGGCTGGAGGCGCCGGGCGGCATCGAGGTGGTCGGCGGTCCAGATCAGCCGTACGGCCGGGGCGGTGGCCTGCCCTGTCTCGTCGGTGAGGTCGCGGCGCAGGGCCTCGACCAGCCGTCCCTCCGCCAGCGGGCTGCGGGGCAGCGGCTGCGGCGGAGCGACGGCCCGGACCAGGGCGACGGCCAGGTCCCGGTACCAGCCGGCCACCCGGTCGGCGACGCTCTGGACGACCATGCGTGCCGCGGGGCGGTCGGGGTCGACGTCCTGGTCGTCGGCACACCGCCACAGCTCCAGTACGGCGTCCGCGGCCAGGCGGAGTCCCACGATCCCGGTGACCAGGGTGGTCATGTCGGCCAGCGGCACCGGCTTCGCACCGCGCTCCGCGAGATAGCTGCGGAAGGCGTCGTCGAGCCGTCGTGCGGCGGCGGCCGCCGCACGGCCCTCCTCGGCGGCGGTGTCCGCCTGCGGCGCGGGTCCGGGGGTGCAGCGGCCCACGGCGTACGCCACCGTCCCGGCCAGGTACCGGGCGGTGTCGGTGTACGCCTCGGCGAGGGCCCGTTCGACCGCGGCCGTGGCGCCGCGCGGCCAGAGGAACAGTGCCACGAGCACGCTCACGGCACAGCCGATGGCGATGTCCTGGACCCGCAGCAGCGCGATGTGCCAGTCGGGGTCCTGGCCGACGTTGAACAGGACGACGAGAGCGACGGTGAAGGCCGCCTGCCCGGCGGCGAAGGAGACGACGGCGGGGGCGACCCCGGCGAGGAGCACGGCGAACGGCAGCACGAACCACAGCGCGCTGCCGTGATGTCCGACGACGTGCAGCAGTGCGGCGCCGACGACCGAGCCCGCGACGGTGCCGCCCAGGACGCGGACGGCGTTCTGGCCCGTGCCCAGGGCGTTCGAGCGCAGCACCGACAGGGTGCCCAGCAGTACCCAGAACGAGTGCTGGACGTTGGTCAGGTTCGCCAGGGCGACGGCGATGCCGAGGCCGAGCGCGCCGCGGAGACTGTTGTGCAGCCAGACCGACTGGGGCCGCAGATGCGCGGCGGCCCGCTCGCGCGCCGAGGCCAGCGGTTCGGTCACGGCTCCGGGATCGCGGCCGAGCAGGCGTTCGTGCCAGCTGCGGCGTTCGGCGGCGGCCGTCAGATCCACGTTGCCCGCGATCTGGAGGGTGGCGAACCCCAACTCCTGCGCGCGGAACGACGGGTCGAGCACTTCGAGCACGGGATGCGCACGGGAGAGCGTGCCGCTGCCGTCCCGGTGCACCGGCAGTCGTACGGTGGCTCGCTCCTCCATGCGGTCCATGGCCCGGCGCAGCTCCTGCGACGTGCGGCGCAGCGCCTCCCGCGAGCCGCGCGGCGCGTCGAGCAGTTCGGCCGCCTCGTCCAGTACCCGGGCGGCGGCCCGCCGTACGGTGTGCGCGGCGGCGTCGCAGGCCGGGGGACCGTCGGGGTGGCTGCCGGGAGCGGGCGCGCTGTCGGCCAGGATGCCGCTCAGCCAGGTCAGCTCGTCGACCAGACGCACGAGTGCCCGCGAGCCGGTGGACAGTCCGGTCGGCCGGTAGGGCGTGGCGACGAAGACCTCGCGCAGCTCGGCCGCGGCGGCGCCGGCCCGGTCGGCCGTCGCCCGGCACTGCCTGACTTCCGGCTTGCCGGGTCCGCCGGCCAGCCAGGACGCGTCGGTACTCAGCTGTCGCGCGGCGGCGCGGCAGACCCGGGCCGCGGGCCCGCTCAGCGGGTCGGCGGCCGGCCGCGGCCACAGCAGGGAGATCGCGAGCATGGCGGCAGCCGCGGCCAGCCCCGCCCCGGCGAGCCGCGCGGGCAGCTGCGACAGCGACGCAGGCGAGGACACGGGGAGGACCAGTGCGAGCAGCAGCGCGGTCGACGCGCCCGCGAGGACGGAGCTGACGACGCCCGCGAAGAGCACCAGGAATCCGACGACGACCATGACGGTGACCGCGAGCCAGAGCTCGCGCGAGGCGATCGTGCCCAGGCAGATCAGGGCGGTCCAGGCGACGGCGAGCCCCAGGTGGGCCTGCAGCCGCTGGGCCATGGGCCCGGTGAACTCCACGAACAGCAGCATCGAGAACGCCCCGAACGACGCGTAGGTCGCCATCGGCGCCGAGCCGATCACCTGGCTGCACACGGCGAACAGCGTGGGCATCACGAGCGCGGCGCGTGCCGCCCTGCGCGTCGCCGCCAGCCCGGGATCACGCTCCCGCAGCCAGGAGACGGGGCGCAGGCGGCGCAGCGGAGCAAGTGCCGGCACGCGGTCGCACCTCCTGTCCCTCCCGAGGCGGGGGGAATCCTCCGTATCACGTCAATTGTCCCCACCGGTGAGCGGGCCGCGCGGCGATGTACGGCTGGGCCGGCGACGTGGGAGCGGGCACCTCTCCCTCCGCCCCCGCCTTCGCGGGCCCGGGCACCCGCACCGGGCACCTCAGCGGGCCGGTCCCTCGCGGGCGTCGAGACGGGTACTGCCGCGGGCGTCGAAGCGGGTGTTGAGGCGCGCGGCCTGCCGGGTCAGGTGGTCGCGCTCGGCGAGGCTGGACGCCTTGTGCGCCGCCTCGGCGTACAGCCGGGCCGCCGCCTCCAGGTCACCGTCCCGCTCGTGGAGGTACGCGGCCACCGCGGTGTGGCGGGGCAGCGAGTCGTCGAGGGCGGCGAGCGCCGTCAGCCCGGCACGCGGCCCGTCGGCCTCGCCGACGGCGACCGCGCGGTTGAGCCGGGCGACCGGGTTGTCGGTCAGGCGTACGAGCTCGTCGTACCACTCGACGATCTGCACCCAGTCGGTCTCCTCGGCCTCGGGCGCGTCGGCGTGCAGTGCCGCGATGGCGGCCTGGGCCTGGAACTCGCCCAGCCGGTCGCGGGCGAGGGCCGTCTGGAGGATCTGGACGCCCTCGGCGATCGACGCGGTGTCCCACCGGGTCCGGTCCTGCTCGGCGAGCGGCACCAGGCCCCCGTCGGGCGCGATCCGGGAGGCGCGCCGCGCGTGGTGGAGCAGCATCAGGGCGAGCAGCCCCGCCACCTCGGGGTGGTCGATCGAGGCCGCGAGCTGCCGGGTGAGCCGGATGGCCTCGGCGGCGAGGTCGACATCGCCGGAGTAGCCCTCGTTGAAGACCAGGTACAGGACGCGCAGCACGGTGGCGACGTCGCCGGGCCGGTCGAGGCGGACACCGGAGACGGTGCGCTTGGCCCGGCTGATCCGCTGGGCCATGGTCGCCTCCGGCACCAGGTAGGCCTGGGCGATCTGCCGGGTGGTGAGCCCGCCGACGGCCCGCAGGGTGAGCGCGACGGCGGAGGAGGGGGTGAGGGAGGGGTGGGCGCAGAGGAAGTAGAGGTGGAGGGTGTCGTCCGCCGAGGGCGTGGGTCCGGGCGGCGGCTCCTCGTCGAGGCGGTCCTCGCGCCGGCGGCGGGCGGTGTCCGCCCGGGCCGCGTCGAGGAACTTGCGCCAGGCCACGGTGACCAGCCAGCCCTTCGGGTCCCGCGGCGGGTCGGCGGGCCAGCCGCGGACGGCTTCGACGAGCGCCTCCTGCACCGCGTCCTCGGCCGCCGCGAAGTCGGCTCCGCGGCGGACGAGGACGGTGAGCACGCTCGGGGTGAGGCTCCTGAGCAGGGCCTCATCCATGGGCGAGGCACTCCGGCACGGTGGGCGGCGCGGTCAGGAACGGGCGCACTTCGAGCCACTCGTGGATCGGCTTCCCGCCCGCTCCGGGGGCGGCCGACAGCTCCCCGGCCAGTTCGACCGCGCGCTCGTGGCTGTCGACATCGATGATCATCCAGCCGGCGATGAGGTCCTTGGTCTCGGCGAACGGGCCGTCGGTGACCGGCGGGCGCCCCTCGCCGTCGTAGCGGACCCACTGCCCCTCCGGGGCGAGCGCCTGTCCGTCGACGAACTCGCCGGACTGCTCCAGCCGGGCCGCGAAGTCGTTCATGTACTGGATGTGGGCCGAGATCTCCTCCGGCGTCCACTTGTCCATGGGGATGTCGTTGACCGGGGTCGGGGCGCCGCGGTAGTGCTTCAGCAGCAGGTACTTCGCCATCGTGGTTCTCCTAGGTGCCGGTACGACCCATTGTGGTCGCGTTCACCCCGGGGACGGAGCGGGCCACGGGATCTCGACATCGCCGTCCAAGATTTTTTCGACCGTTGCGGCCGGTGTGTGGCCGGCCCCGGGAGAGGTGTCCGGCGCGGCCCCGGGAGAGCCGTCCGGTGCGGTCCCGGGACCGGCCGGATGTCAGCGGAGCGCGGGCGGTCCGGACCCGTCCGCCGTCCCCCAGCCGGAGGGCTCGGTGCCGACACCGAACGCGAGCGACCTCGTGTCCCGCAGGTCCGCCGTCGTCAGATACGTACGGTCGTAGGAGGCGCCGTCGAGCCGGGCCGACTGGATGTAGCGGCGGCCGTCCGAGGTGCCCGGCGCCGTCACGGTGAGGGCGCCGCGCGGGTAGTAGCGGCGGTCGAGGGTGAGGTCGACCCGTTCGAAGACGGGCGTGGACAGGCCCCAGGT
Source organism: Streptomyces sp. NPDC002265 (assembly GCF_040296125.1). NCBI lineage: Bacteria > Bacillati > Actinomycetota > Actinomycetes > Kitasatosporales > Streptomycetaceae > Streptomyces > Streptomyces sp. NPDC002265. Next base: position 17,844 of record NZ_JBEOWS010000147.1, read on the forward strand.
GTCGTAGCCGGGCTGCACCGGGAAGACCCCGATCGACGACAGCACCATCCAGGCGGACATGGTTCCCAGGTCGTCGTTGCCGGTCATCCCGGTCGGGGCGTCCGTGAACAGGGTCAGGGCCGCGTGCACCACGTCGGTGGTCTTCCACGGCTGGCCGGTCGAGAGATAGGTGTACGGGGCGATGAGGTCGGGTTCGTTCTGCGGGTTGTACTTGTCCGCGTTGTAGTAGTCGTACGGGCCGTTCACCCAGACCTCGCGGGCGGTCCTCGCGGGGTCCTGCACCAGCCGGTCGTAGGCGAAGAAGGAGTCCAGCCGGCCGTTCGCGGCCTGCTTGCCGCCGATCAGGCCGACCATGCCCGGCAGGTCCTGCGGCACGAGCCACTGGTACTGCCAGGACGTGCCCTCGTGGAAGCCCTCGCTCCTGGCCGGGTCGGCCGGACCGGTGAACGCCCCGGAGGCGTCACGCGCGCGGAAGAAGCCGGTCGAGGCGTCGAAGATCCTGCGGTAGTTCTGGGCCCGTGCCGCGTAGCGCGCCGCGTCCGCGTCGTGACCGAGACCGCGGGCCATCTCACCGAGCATGGCGTCCGACAGGGCGTACTCCAGGGTCGCGGACGCGCCGTGGTCGTAGTCGGAGTCACCGGGTTTCGCGTGCGGCCGGTCGCTGACGTACGGCGCGAACCCCTCGGCGATGTACTCCCGGTTGGCCTCGCGGCCCACGGCAGGCGAGTCGGCGGCCGGCACTCCGTCCGCGTTCTTCTTCAGGGCCCGGTAGGCCTGTTCCTCGTAGCCCTTGAGCAGGCCCTGCTGGTAGGCGTTGGTCAGGAACGGGGTCACCGGGTCGCCGGTCATGATGTTCGTCTCGACCGTGCCGTAACCCCACTTGGGCAGCCAGCCGCTCTCCTCGTCGATCTTGATGACGGAGATCGCCATGTCCCGGGCCTCACGCGGCGCGAGCAGCGCGAGAAGCTGGGACTGGGTGCGGTAGGTGTCCCACAACGACCAGTTCTGGTAGTACGTGAAGCCGTGCGTCCGGTGGATCCGCTGGTCCCAGCCGGTGTACCGGCCGTCTGCGTCGCTGCCGATGTTGGGTGCGAGGAACGACCGGTACAGGGACGAGTAGAAGGTGCGCCGGAGGGTGTCGCTGCCGCCCTGCGCGCGTACGTCGTCGAGCCGGTCCTCCCATGACCGCTGTGCGGCGTCGCGGACCTGCCGGAAGGAACGGCCGCCCTCGGCGCGGAGGTTGACGGCCGCGCCGTGGGCGTCGACGTACGACAGCGCGGTCGTCGCCTCGACGGTCCGGTCCTTGGTCGTGTCGAAGCGTACGTAGGCGCCGTCCCGTCCGGTGTCCGACCCGGCGGTGACCGTGGAGCCGTCCCAGGTGCCGTGCGCGGTGAACGGCCGGTCGAACCGGGTGATCGTGTACACGGTGTAGGGCCGGGTGTCCTGGCAGAAGCCGCTGCCGGTGATGGCGGTGCGTACGGTCCGGTTGTCCAGGACCTCGACCCGGGTGGAGACCGTCCGGTGCAGCGACTGGCCGGCGTCGAGCAGGACGTCGGCCTTGTCGGTGGCGGGGAAGGTGTAGCGCTGCACCCCGGTGCGTGCCGTCGCGGTCAGTTCGGCGGTGATGCCGGACTTCAGCGCGACCTTGTAGTAGCCCGGGCTCGCCTGCTCGGTGTCATGACTGAACTCCGCCTCGTACTTGGCGTTGTCCGTCTCGGTGATGTCGCCCGTGGTCGGCAGCACGGGCAGGTCGCCGCCCAGACCGCAGCCGACGCCGGAGAGATGGACCAGGGAGAAGCCGCGGATGTGGTTCTGGGAGTGGTCGTAGCCGGTGTTGTGCCCGGTGTCGGGGGAGAACTGCACCATTCCGAAGGGCACGGCCGCGCCCGGGTAGGTGTTGCCTTCGTTCTCGGTACCGATGAACGGGTTGACGAGATAGGTGAGTCGGCCTCCGTCGGCCGGGGCCGGGTGCGCGGCGGCCGGTGCGGCCTGTGGCGCCCGTGCGGCCGGTGCCGCCTGGGCCGTGGGTGCGGCGAGGGCGGCGCCGAGCAGCGCGACCGCTGTGACCACCGTTCCCGCACCGCGTGTTCGCTGGATCCATCGCATGGGCGTCAGCGCCTCTCGAGCCACTGGACAACGTTGTCAGAGTCGAGCGCGCTCATTCTTGGCGTTATATGTGTACTCGTCAAGAGCCTTTGTGTGCGGATGAGTTGGCAAGCGGCCTCCCGCCGCGCGCGGAGAATCGGTGCCCCGGAGGCCGTCCGCGAAGGGGGCGTGCGCGGCTTGCGCGGGCCCTTGTCCGACCTCCGGCAGTGCGGTGCGACCCGGTGGAGGCGAGGGTCCGGGCGGGCGCTCCAGTTGCCGTCCGCGCCTTCGGCGAAATAGCTCTGACCTGGTGCTTTACCGGAATCCGGATAGGGTGAAGACCTCAACCGGACGCCGTGGAAGGGGACTTCGTGAGCGAGGACGACTTCGGGTACGACGCCAGCCACATCGAGGTGCTGGAGGGTCTGGAGGCCATCCGCAGGCGTCCCGGGATGTACGTGGGCTCGACCGACGAACGCGGCCTGCACCACCTGGTGTTCGAGATCGCCGGCCGTGCGGTGAACGAGGTCCTCGCGGGCCGTGCCGAATCCGTCGACGTCACTTTCACGGCCGACGGCAGCGTACGGGTCCGCGACGACGGGCCCGGTGTCCCCTTCGAGGCCGACGGCGACAGTGGGACTCCCGGCCTCGAAGACCAGCTGACCCACCCGTACGTCGGGGCGCGTCCCGACAGCCGACACGTCGTGGACACAGACCTCTTCGGCGTGGGCCCCTGCGTGGTCAACGCCCTGTCGAGCCGTCTGACGGCCGAGGTGCGGCGCGGCGGGATCCGGTGGGTCCAGGAGTACGCGCGCGGCGTCGCCGTCACCCCGCCCACCGCGGCCGGCCCGGCGACCGACAGCGGGACCACCATCGCCTTTTGGCCCGACACCGGCATCTTCGGCACGTCCGTGTGCTCGTTCGCCGCGCTGGCCCAGCGGTTCAAGGAACTGGCCTTCCTCAACCGCGGTCTGTGCGTGTCGCTGACCGACGAGCGCCTCCCGTCCGGCGCCCGGTCGGTGCGGTTCCGGTCACCCGGCGGGGCACGGGACTTCGTCGCCTTTCTCGACGCCGCCGCGCTCGACTGCACGATCGATACGCCCGTCCACCCGGACGTCATCGGCTTCGAGCACGAGGATCCACGGATGGCGGGGACCGTGGAGGTGGCCCTGCGGTGGCACGGCTCGCCCGAGGAGCGGCTGGTGAGCTTCGCCAACAGCCGCCCCACACCGAACGGCGGCACCCATGTGGCGGGGTTCCGTGACGGGGTGACGGCCGCGATCGACGACTACGTGCGTGAGCGGGGGCTGTCGACGCCGACCGGCCCCGACCTGGGCTCCGACCTGAGCCCCGACCGGACCTGCGCGGGGCTGACGGCGGTCGTGTCGGTGAAGCTGGACCGCCCCGAGTTCCGTGGCGCCACACACGGCGAGCTGGGTGGCACGGCGGTTCGCGACTGTGTCGCGCAGGCCGTCCGGGAACACCTTCTCGGCTGGCTGGAGGAGCACCCGGAGCAGGCCGCGGCCCTCGTCGGCCGCGTGGTCAGGGGCGTTCGCCGGGACTGAGCCGGACCGGTCGTCCACAGCGCGG
>NZ_JBEOWS010000148.1:0-21478 GCF_040296125.1 Streptomyces sp. NPDC002265
CGTCCTCGGCCTCGCTCGCGGAGCCGAGCAGGCGGTAGGCGATCGCCTCCAGGCGCGGCCTGGATGCCTCGAACCGGTCCACGTCGTTCATGGTCAGGGCCATGGGCTGGATCCTAGTGCGGCCCGGGTTGTGTTCGGGGGGCCGCCTGCTCACATCCCGGACATGCCGCCGCCGGTGAGGCCCGGGGCCAGGGCCGGGAACCAGAAGACCGCGACGGCCAGGGCGATCGAGGCGACCCCCACGCCCCGGGCCACCAGGTGACCGGCCGGGGCGAGCTTCTCGGCGGTGATCACGACGGCCAGCGCCCCCATGGCCCACAGATTCATCACCCCGAAGGCCGCCAGCAGCACCATCAGGGCCCAGCAGCAGCCCAGGCAGAAGGCGCCGTGGTGGGCTCCGGCCCGCAGATCGCGCGAGGTCCGCGGGTACGAGGCGTAGCGCAGGATCAGCCCCAGCGGCGAGCGGCACTTCGCCAGGCAGCGGTCCTTGAGGGGGCTGAACTGGTAGAGGCCGCCGACCGCGAAGACGGCCGCGGCCACCGCGGCCCGCGCCGCCGCCGGGAGGTCGGCCGTCCGGCCGAGACCGGCGGCCAGCGCGTACGCCGGCAGCCCGGCCGCGGTCCAGACGAGCAGGTAGGCGACGGTGAACACGGCCATGCGCGGCGCCCGGTGGGCGGTGATGGTACGTGCGTACAGCGCGGCGACGGCTGCCGTGGCGGGCAGCATCATCGCGGCCGTCATCAGCGTCCACACGACCAGGAAGGCGGCCAGGTCCAGGCCCATGGTTCCGGACATCGCCTGCATGCCGCCCCAGCGCGCCACCAGCCACACCCAGGCGGCGGCAGCCGCGACCAGCAGCAGCGCGGCGGGACCCGCCCTGCGGCGGACGGTGACCGGGCCACTGCTCAAGCGGACCATGCGAACGGCGCCGAGTGCCCGTTGGCGCCGGCGAAGTCCCAGGACCGGCCGTAGACGCCCTCGCCCGTGGCACGGATGGACCGGGCGACCGTCAGATTGCTGTTCGCCGGGTGGAAGATGCCGGTCAGGCCCATCACGGGACCGTCCTCGCCGAACTGCGGGGCGATCTGGTCCTCGATCTCGATGTCGATGGCGTCCCCGACCCGGACGGCGTGGCGGCGGCCGTCGTCGCGGTAGTCGATGGGGACGCGCTCCACCCCGAGGACCTCGCCGACGAGCGGAGTGAGCGCCGCCATCGGTCCGCCGGCCTGGCCGGAGAAGATCCTGCCCAGCGCCTGCGCCTGGCCCTCGTCGGTCGACGCGTCGACGTACAGGGCCACCTGCCAGCCGCCCTCGGCCATCGCCTGCGGCGCGTCGATGAAGACGGCGACGCTGTGTCCGGAGACGTCCACGCCGTCCACGTTCCCGGCGTCCACATGGAACGCGAAGGTCACCTGACACCGCTCGTGGTCGGCCGGGGCGGCGAAGCCCGAGGTGGTGCAGGGACACACCACGTCGCAGTTGCAGCTCTCCAGGTACGTGCCGTTCAGACTCCAGGACATGGCTCTTCCTCCCTGTCGCATGTCCCCGTTGTGCGTCCCCCCCGGGGGCCTGCCCGGGCAGGCCGTCCCGGCGCCCCTGCCCACCACGCTATTCCCGGCGGTCGGGGCGCGCAGATCCGCGCCGGCCGGGCAACTGCTGCCGGTACGGGTGACGGAAGGCCGTGGGCACTGTCGATGGTGGCTGGCAGAGTGTCACGCATGACTTCAGTGACTGCGGCCGACTACGCCTGGATACGGTCCTCCCCGGTGTTCCGCCACGCGATGGACACCGGGTACACCCTGACCGCGGTGCGGGGCGTCGCCCCCGAGGAGGTGCTGCGGATCATGGGTGCGGAACCGCGGGGCACCTGTGCGGGGCTGGAGGAGCTGATCGAGGAGCAGGACGAGCTGCTCGATCCGATGGACTACTGGAACGAGTCCTTCCTCGCGGGCGCGTTCACCGTGCCGGGCGCCGGCGGCGACTGGACCCTCGTCATGCAGTTCGACAGCGGTACAGGAATGCAGCCACGTTTTCTCGAGGCCCTGTCCGTGGGCGGATGCGCCGTGGTGCACTCCAGCAACGGGGGCAAGCCCATGGACTTCTTCCACTGGTACGCGGACGGCGAGTGCCGCACCGGCTTCGAGTCACCCTGGTTCAGGGAGGGCAGCAGCCCCGACGAACTCAACCCCCTGCTGCTCGAGGTCGGTTTCGAGCTGACCCGGGACGAGGACGGCACCGGCGTGCATGTCGACGCCAAGGCCGCCGTCCTCGCTCTCGCCGAGCGGCTGACCGGGGTGCGGGTGACGGAGGAACTCCTGCGCGACGCCGAGTACCGGCTCGGACTCGTGCCGGAGGAGCCCGCCGAGGAGTGGACCACGGTCGTCGTCGACATCACCGACGCCCGGGGCGAGCGCTTCCACCGGGAATTCGCCCGCGAGGACGTCGAGGCCGCCATGGAACGCGCCCGCGCCCAGACCGAGGCACCGATGGTCATCCCCGGTACGCTGTTTCCTCCCCCCGCCCCCTGACATCGCGACGGTCCCGGCCCGGGCCGGCACACGGAAGGACGACGCAGACGATGGCGACAGCGCAGGAGGTCCGGACACTGGCGCTCTCCCTGCCGCGTACGGAGGAGGCGCTGGTACGGGACCAGGTCAAGTTCCGGGTCAACCGAATCGTCTACGTGGCGCTGTCCCGGGACGAGTTGTCCATGGGGTTCGCGTTCCCGCGGGAGGAGCGGCTTGCGCTGATCGCCTCGGAACCGGAGAAGTTCTTCATGCCCGCGGCCTCCGACGAGCGGTACAACTGGGTGCGGGTACGGCTGCCGGCGCTGGACGACGACGAGATGACCGAACTGGTGGTCTCCGCCTGGGCGATGGTGGTGCCCAAGCGGCTCTCGGCGGACCGGCTGGCCCGGCTGGACGTGAAGGCTGCGGGACGGCACGGCGAATCCGCCGGCGCTCCCCAGGAGGAGAACGACACGGACGCCGGCTGAGCGCGACCTCTGCCGATCATGCCGTGCGAAAACCGCCTCGTCGGTGCGGCACGGCTGGAAGGGTATGGGTGTTCGCGTCCGCAGACCGGAAGAGATGCACTCGGCATGGCTGTCATCCACCACACCGTCCTCACCCCGACCAAGCTGGAACTGCTCGCCTCCTGGCTGCCCGCACGGCCGTGGTACCGCGGCGGCGCGGGTGGGCCGGACCTGGCCAAGGCCGGCGGTTTCCGGCTGGACGACCCGCAGGGCGAGGTGGGGATCGAGTTCCTGGTGGTCACCGATGCCTCCGCCGCGGACCCGGCCGCCTATCTGGTGCCGCTCACCTATCGGGGCGCCCCGCTCGACGGGGCGGAGCACGCCCTCGTCGGCACCACGGAGCACGGGGTACTGGGGCGGCGCTGGGCCTACGACGGCGCTCACGACCCGGTCCTGGTCGCCCAGTTGCTGGCCCTGATCGAGGGCCGGGCCCAGGCGCAGGACCAGAACGCCAGCGACACCCCCGACCGGGAGGTCCTGCGCGCCTGCGCGAACGAAGTCCCGTTGAAGGCGGCGGACTTCACCACTGCCGAGGACGGTCCGGACGGGACCGAACTGTCGGCACCGCACGGTTCGGTGCTGCATCTGCACCGCCTGCTGCACCCCGCCCCGCAGGACGGTCCGCCCGTCCCGCCGGGCGGTGCGGCCGGCCATGTGGCGGGCTCCTGGTTGCTGCCGGACGGCACCCGTGCCCGCGGCCTGTTCGCCGCACTCCTGCACACCGACCGCCGCTCCTGACGCTGCACGCCGTCCTGCCGCTGCACGCCGTCCTGCCGCGGGCCGGGCAGCCTGCGGCAGGACGGGGCCGGGGCACCGACGGGCCCGGCGTGCTTCAGAGCTGGGTGGCCGGCTCCAGGGCCTCTACGGCCGCTGCCGCGGCGGCGGAGTCCTGACCGTAGAAGATGTCGATGTCGACCTCCTCGCCGCCCATGGTGAGTGTGTCCCAGGCGCCGCTGAGCACCAGCATGCGCAGCGTGCTGCTCTCCAGGGTCCCCAGGCGCTCCAGGATCGCCTCGTCGTCCGGCATGCCGGGCATGCGCTTCGCCAGCCGGGTGCGGATCCCGCGCAGCCGTTCCAGGAGCGTCGCGGTGTCCGCCTCGCGGTCCGGTTCCTCGGCGATCCCGTCGATGCCGTGCGCGATGATGTCCTTGATGGCCCAGGTGGCGCCCTGGTCGTCGGTGGTCACCATCGCCTTCCAGGCCCGGCTCTTGTGGCGGTACTGGAGCATCGACATGGCGGCCTCGTGACGCAGGAAGTCCGCGTCCCGGAAGGGCTTTCCGTTCCAGGCCGCGTTGAGGGACCGTGCCAGCGAGATCGCGGAGGCCAGGCCGCTGTTGAGCCCCCGGCCCGGCCAGAAGTGGATGGCGTTGGCGGCGTCGCCCAGCAGGAACCCGTACGTTCCGGGGGTGTTGGCGGTGGGCGGCAGCAACTCGGCGGTGAAGCGGGGGCGTTGCACCATGTCCAGACGGAACGAGGTGACCGCGCTCAGGTCCTCCGGTTCGACGCCGAACAGCCGCAGTCCCTCGCCCACCCGCTTCCACAGGGCCGAGCCCCTGATGAGCGCCGGGAGGAACAGGGTGCTGTGCGTGGAGCACTGGAAGTCGCCGTGCTCGTCGCGCGCCATCAGGCAGGGGCGGGAGGCGATGCACTCCTCGAAGACACGGCGCACCGGGTCGATGCCGACGACCTCCGCGACCTCCGCGTCCGTCAGCCGCATGTTGAGGAAGCCCTCGCCGCGCAGGGAGTTCAGCAGGAACCGGTTCTGCCCGACGGTCAGCAGTACCGCCATGGGGTCGGTCAGGCCCGACTTCACGCGCAGGCCGAGGACCACGTCCTGGAGATGGCGGCCGTCCAGCGAGTAGATGGACTCGTCGGCCTTGCCGAACTTGGCGGCGAAGTGCTCCCGGGTGTGCGACCGGCCGCCGTCGCAGATCGCCAGTACGTGCTGGGCGGCCAGCGCGTCCTGCTGTTCGTCGATGCTGAACCGGGTGGGCACGAGCCGGATGCGGCCCTGCTTCTCGTTCGCCACCTCCAGCAGCCGGTCCTCGATGTAGGCGATGCGCATGTTGCGCGGGTGGTGGTCGCCGATCGAGTCGGGGCCGGACGGCCACATCTCGGTGTAGTGGTCCGGGTCGAACAGCCGGGCCTGGGTCTCCTCGGGCAGGCTCAGGTACTGGCGGCTCTGCACGGTCACCACCTGCTGGCGCCGCACATTGCCCTGGCTCGCGTCCTTCCAGACGATCTTGCGGCCCTGCTTGCGCCACCGGCCGTCGTAGACGGTGATGCTGACCTGGGGGCCGAGGAGACGTTCCAGCAGCAGCGCCAGGGACAGGCCGACGGGGCCTCCGCCCGCGATGGTGACCCGCAGCACGGGTCCGTGTTCGGTCTCCTCGTCGCCGTGGGTCAAGGACCTCGGCAGGGAGAGCGCCATGATGGTCTCCATGGCGTCCGCGACCTCGAAGCGGAACTCCTGGTCGCCGATGGTGATGTCGTCACCGGGTGCGAGGAGTCGGGAGTCGATCTCCTCGCCGTTGACCAGGGTTCCGTTGCTGCTGCCGCAGTCGCGCAGCACATAGCCCTGGGTGTCGTCGAGGATGAGTTCCGCGTGGAATCGCGAGACGCTCAAACTGGAGATGACGACCGTGTTCTCGGAGTTGCGTCCGAAGGTGACCCGGGTGCCGATCACCGGTATGCGTTCTCCGGCCAGCAGTCCTTCGTGCCCAACAAGCACCGGCGCCACAGCACTTCCTTCCAAGGGTTGACCACATTGCCGCTGCCGCGGTGCCACCGGAACGCACCGCTGCGCGGGCAGGACCGGGCAGCGTGTGACGGGTAGGGCGGAGGAACTTCCGCTCGACGTAATTGAATTGCGAATGGTTCGGTTCTGGCGACAGCGTATCGCCGCCTGACCGGTACAGATGACTCATCATGCCCGATTCCGCAGCCGTTCGGGAGAGGCCTTCCGGCGGCCGCGGAGTGGACCTCACCAGGGGTGAGTTGGTCATCCTGCACCACATGCGTCACCAACAGACGCACGGCCGAGCGTGTCGCGGCGAATCATGACGAGTAATGGCGGATTCCGGACCTTTTCGGGCAGGTCTCCGGCTCGATTCCGACCACCCCCCCCGCCCTGCACAACAGGGGCGAACACGGTCGAATGGATGTACGTTTGAACGTACTGGCTGCGTGACCGCCCGCGGCGGCCGGGCTCCGAGCGCCCGGTCCGCCGTCGGCGTACCGGAAGGGGCTCCGTATGACTTCGCAGCAGGCACCTTCGCACGGTCCGCGGGCCGGGCGGGCGCGCTGGCCCGTACCCCTGCTGACGCTCTCGCTGGCGGCCACGGGCCTGGGCGGCGCCGGCGTCTCACATGCCGCGACCCTGCCGGAGGGATCCGCTCCGGCGGCCGTCGGCGCGACTGCGACCTGCGCCGACAAGGTCTTCACCGCGATGTCGGGGCCGCAGCGGATCGGTCAGCTCTTCATGGGCGGCATCAACGCGTCCAAGCCGGACCAGAAGCGGATCCAGGTGCTGCGCCAGTACCACGTCGGGTCGGTGTTCCTGGCGGGGCGCAGCAGCGCCGGCACGAAGGCGGTCAAGTCCCTCACCGACGGCCTTCAGGCGAAGGCCGACACCGTGTCGGGGCATCGGGTGGGCCTGCTGGTCTCCACCGACCAGGAGGGCGGCAAGGTGCAGGTGCTGTCCGGTCCCGGTTTCTCGACCATACCGAGTGCGCTGGTGCAGGGAGGATGGTCCACGTCGGCGCTTCGCAGCGCGGCCGCCGGGTGGGCGAAACAGCTCAAGTCGGCCGGGGTGAACCAGAACCTCGCGCCCGTCGCCGACGTCGTCCCGGCCAGCCTGGGCACCGGCAACGCGCCGATCGGCAAGTACGGCCGCGAGTACGGCCACACCGCCGCGACCGTGAGCTCCCACAGCGTCGCCTTCGCCGCGGGCTTCACCCAGTCCAAGGTGCTGACCACGTTCAAGCACTTCCCGGGACTGGGCTACGTCCGGGGCAACACCGACACCACGGCGAACGTGGTGGACTCGGTGACGACGACCAAGAGCGCGAGCCTCACTCCGTTCAGCGCGGGCATCAAGGCGGGTACGCCTTTCGTCATGGTCTCGCTGGCCACGTACAGCAAGATCGACGCGAAGCACCAGGCCGTCTTCTCCCCCACCGTGATCAACGGACTGCTCCGCAAGACCATGGGCTTCAAGGGTGTGGTGATCTCGGACGACCTCGGCAACGCGGTGGCCGTGAAGTCCGTGGCGGCGGGCAACCGCGCCCTGAACTTCCTGTCCGCGGGCGGGGATCTGGTCCTGACCGTCGAACCGAACCTGGTCCCGGCCATGGCCAAGGCCGTACAGACCCGGATGACACAGAGTTCGGCCTTCCGCGCCCAGGTGGACCAGAGCGTCCACCGCGTCCTGGCCGCCAAGCAGCAGGCGGGCCTGCTGTACTGCGGCTGACCTCGACAGCACTCGCGTACCGCGCGGCCCGGACCCGCCGGGGACGGGGGCGGGAACCGGGGGCGGGAACCGTGCACCGGCTCCCGCCCCGGGTCCGCCCCGGGTCGCCCCGGGTCCGCCCCCGGCGGCCGGTGTCAGCTCGCCGCGGTGAAGGTGTAGGTCCCCGCCGGCAGGTGGTAGCCGGCCTCGCCCACCGGGACCGCCTGGGGCGGCGCGACGACCGACTGCGGCCGTGAGGTGGGGACGTTCACGGCCGCGCAGGTGTTGACGGGCACGGTGACCCGCAGTTCCAGTCGTCCGGCGGAGATCGACCAGCTGCTGGACGCGCTGCCGTAAGGCGTCTCGTACGTGCTGTTCGCTGAGGTCAGGCCGCCGCCGGGCCGCGGTGCGATGCGCAGGGAGGCGTAACCGGGGCTCCCGGGGGCGAGGCCGCCGACCTGGCGGTAGAGGAAGTCGCCGACCGAGCCGAGACCGTAGTGGTTGAACGAGTTCATGCCCGGGTCGTTGAACGAACCGTCGGTGCGGATGCCGTCCCAGCGCTCCCAGACGGTGGTGGCACCGTGATCGATCATGTAACCCCAGCCGGGGAAGCCGCGTTGCAGCAGGATCCGGTACGCGGTGTCGACGTGGCCGTGGTCGGCCAGCACGGGCAGCAGGTTCTCGACGCCGAGGAAGCCGACGCTGAGATGCCCGTTCGTCGCGGCGACCTTGGCCGCCAGCTTGTCCGCGGCCGGCTGGATCAGGGGCGCAGGCAGCAACTCGAAGGCCAGGGCCAGCACATAGCCGGTCTGGGTGTTGCCGCGGACACTCCCGTCGGCGGCGACGAAGCGCGCGGTGAAGGCCGCCGCCACCTGGTCGGCGAGCCGCCCGTATGAAGTGGCCTCGGCCGTACGGCCGGTGGCCGCCGCCATCCGCCCGACCAGGCGCGCCGACCAGGAGAAGTAGGCCGTGCAGATGAGGTCCTGCGCCGTGTTGTCGTTGACGTTGAGCCAGTCGCCGAAGGTCTGCCGGTCGCGTATCAGGTCGCTGCCCGCGGTGCCGCGCAGATAGTCGACCCAGCGCGCCATCGCCGGGAAGTGCCGGTCGACGACGTCGAGATCACCGAAGCGCTGCCACAGCGTGTACGGGACGATCGTGCCCGCGTCGCCCCAGCCGGCCGTGCCGGAACCGCCGATGACCGCGGGGGCGACATCGGTGAAGGCGCCGTCGGCCTGCTGGGCGTCCGTCAGGTCGTCGGCGAACTTGGCCAGGAACGCGTGGGTGTCCAGGTTGAAGGTGGAGGTGGCGCAGAAGGCGGCGATGTCGCCCGTCCATCCCAGGCGCTCGTCGCGCTGGGGGCAGTCGGTCGGGATGGAGAGCATGTTGCTGCGCTCGCCCCAGACGATGTTGTGCTGAAGCTGGTCGATCAACGCGTCGGAGGTGTCGAACGTGCCCTGCTGCGCGGCATCGGTCCACACCGCGCGTCCTGTGACGGTGCCGCCGTCCGGGCTGAACCCGGTCGGCAGGCCGGTGAGTTCGACGTACCGGAAACCGTGGACGGTGAACCGGGGCTCGTACGTCTCGACGCCTCCGGTCCCGGCGAGGGTGAACCGGTCGGTGGCCTGGGCCGCTCGCAGGTTGGCGGTGTAGAGCGTGCCGTCGGCGTTCAGGACCTCGCCGTGCCGGACGGTGACCGTGGTGCCCGCGTCGCCGCGGACCGCGAGACGGCACCAACCGGTGAAGTTCTGGCCCAGGTCGAAGATCCACACCCCTGACCGCGGCTGCGTGATCGACACGGCACGGAACTCCTGCTGGACGGTCACACCGTGGTCGACCTGGGCGACCAGAGGGGGTGCGGTCCCGTCGCGGACGACCGCGCCGGCCCAGCCGCTGTCGTCGAAGTCGAGGCCGTCCCAGCCGTCGAGGTGCAGACGCGCGTCGTAGGTCTCGCCCTGGTACAGGTCGTCCGCCGTGATCGCGCCCGTGCCCGCTCTCCAACTGCCGTCCGTCGTCACCAGTTGGGTGCTGCCGTCGGTGAAGGCGATGTGCAACTGCGCCGCGTACCACGGCCGGTCGCCGTAGTGCCGGCTGCCGGCGAAGCCCAGACTGCCGGAGTACCAGCCGTTGCCCAGCCAGGCGCCGAGCACATTGGTCCCCTGCCGGATCGCCGAGGTCACGTCGAACACCTTGTACTGAAGGCGTTTGCCGTAGTCGGTCCACCCGGGGGCCAGCACGTCACGGCCGACCTTCGCCCCGTTGAGCCGGGTCTCGTGCAGCCCCAGCGCGGTGGTCAGCAACCGGGCGGAGGCCACCTGTCTGCCCACGGTGAAGCGCTTGCGCAGGAGCGGCGCGGGTCCGACGACGCGCACACCGGACCCCCAGGGACCGGTTCCGTACGAGGCCACCACGCGTGCGGCGGGCCAGTCGCCGTCGTCGAACCCGGGGGCCTGCCAGCCCGACGGAGCGCTCCGGTACGACTTCCACGACGCGTCGGTGACGACGGTCGGGCCGCCCGTCACCGTCAGCTTGGCGATGAGCGCGGCCGGCGACTGGCTGGTGTTGCTGCTCTCGATCGCGATGGTGTTGCCGCCGCTCAGGAGGTGGGCGGTGACATCGACGAGGGCGGCGCTCTTCCACGAGTCGGTCACCCGCGGCGAGGCGCTCACCAGGGTTCCGTTGATCCATACGTCCGCGGTGTCGTCCCCGGTGACGACCAGGGTCGCGGCGGCGGGCGCGCCGGACAGGGTGAAGGTCCGCCGGAAGCTGCGGGTCTCCACGGGACGTCCTGCCGCGGGATCGCCCTCGGGGTACCAGATCCAGCCGGCCCCGGACAGATCCGGGCCCTCGGGCCGCCCGATGAACGCGGCACGCCACTCGTCGGCCGCGGCCAGCAGCCCGGTCTCGAACCACTGCGGTGCGCTCCACGCGCCCGACCGGCCCTGGGTGTCCCAGACGCGCACCCGCCAGAAGTAGCGCGTCAGGCTCGCCAGCCCCGGTCCGGCACAGGCGATGTCGATCTGCCGGTCCGACGGGACCCTGCCGCTGTCCCACACGTCGCCGGTACCGTCGGCCGCGGCCGAGACCTGAATCTGGTAGGCGGCCTGCCGTTGCTGCGGCTCCGTCGAGTCGAGCCGCCAGCCGAACCGCGGCCGTACGCTGTCGACACCCAGCGGGGACGTGCGGCGTTCCACGGTGCAGGCGGCCACGCTCAACGGCGACGCGGCGGCGAGGTCGGGGGCGGCGACGTCGCGGTACCAAGGGGCCACACCGTAGGCGCCCAGGTCGCGGACGGCGGGCCAGCTTGCGTCGCCGAAGCCGGGCCGCTCCCAGCCCTCGGGCACGTCCTTGCCCGCCGACCAGGTGCCGTCGGTGACGACATCGGTCGTACCACCGGAGGTCTGGACGCGTACGCGCCCGATGACGCCGGCGGGTCCGCCCTGGTTGCGGCAGGCGAGCGCAAGCGTGTTGGCTCCGGCCCGCACAGCGGGGCGCAGGTCCACGTAGAGGGCCCTGCGCCAGGAGTCGACGACTCTGGGCGATGCCGCCAGCGGCTTCCCGTTCAGCCATACGTCGATCGTGTCGTCGCCCGTGACGACGAGCTGCGCGTCGCTCACGTCGCCTTCGGCGACGGTGAACCCGGCACGGAAGTACCGGTGTCCCGAGGGGGCGTCGGTGCGCGGATCGCCTTCCGGATACCAGATCCAGTGCGCCGGGGAGAGCTCGACGGGCGGCACCTGAGGTGTGCCGGTGGCCGCCTGCGCCCGGGCGGGCAGGGCGCCGACGGCACCCGCGGCGAGGGCGCCCGCGGCCAGCGCCGATCCGGCGCCGAGGAAGTGGCGTCGGCTGAGCGGGGGTTGGCGGCGGGGGGTGGGCGAGTCGGCACCGTGGGGGGTGAGGTGACTGACCAACGGAGTACTCCTTCACACACGTGGTCGGGCGAAGCAGAACGGCTCGGCAGTGCGGCGGACACGAACGCATGGGCCGGTCCCGGCGCAGGCGCGGTGGTCGTCGATCCGAGGAGCGCGTGCGCACGGTGGAGGCAACGGGATTGAAACGATTCAATTCATCGATGCGGTCGCACCATATGAGCGTTGCCGGAGGGGGTCAATAGGTTCGACGCGCCATTCGACGCGCCATTCGACACGGCATTCGACACGGCACCACACACCCGCACCCCTGCCGCCGGACACGGCGTCGAACCCAGGGCAGGCACACAGAGCGCCGGGCCTGTCCGGCGGATCATGCCGCAGACGCGGGGTCCGTTGCGCACACCCGGGCCGATACGGCACCGCAGCTTTCCTGCGACTTGATCCGCCGGACAGGCCCTAGCCGAACAGCACGGCCAGCCCCGCGACCATCCCCAGGAGCAAGAGGTCGACCAGCACCGCGTACAGGATGCACAGCCAGCCCACCACGATGGCCGCCAGCGACAGCCAACGCCCCTCCGCTCCATGCTTCTTGGCGCGACGGCGCCCCAAGTGCCCGGAAACGATGGCGACAAATGCGCAGACGATCAACAGGCCCAGAATCGCCGCCGAGTACGTCACGGTGAGCCAGCCGCCCATGACGGAACCGCTCGCATAGACCACGCCGGCCACGGCGGCATACACGCTGACGACGGCGGGCTTGTTACGGGTCCGGTCGACCGTCCGGGGCGGGGCGCTCATGATCCGAACGATAACCGACACGGCAGGGGCGTCCACGGGGCCGGTTCGGGGCCTGGTCCGGATGAGATCACGTTCGGGTTCGGGGGAGTCCGAGACCTGGGGAGCCACGGTGGCGCGTGCCGGTCCGATGTGCCGCCGCCCCTGGTCGGCTGCCGCCCCGACTCCCCCTCCCGGGGCGCTTTCCGGCCACCCCCGACCGGAAGACCGGCTTGCCAGTCGATCACTCCACAGGGGAGACTTCTACAGGACTGTAGATCGTGCTGGGGAAGGCAGACCTGATGTTCGGCTTGAGTGAGCTCGCGGTGATACTCGTCGTGGTCGTCGCGGTCCTGGGGGTCAAGAAGCTGCCCGAGCTGACGCGGTCCGCGGGCAAGGCCGCGCGGATCTTCAAGAGCGAGGCCAAGGCGTTCAAGGAGCAGGACGATCCGGGTGGAGCAGCCGGATCCGGCCATGCGGCTTCCGGCAACGCGGTCTCCGGCAAGATCGTCGATCGGGACGGTAATCCCCTCTCCTGACGGCACGGGCGTCTCCTGAAGGCACGGGCGCGGTCCGTCGAAGGCACGGGCGCGGTCCGTGGGCATGGGCATGGACAAGGGCCGCCCCCTTCCCGGGTCCCGGCCGGAACCCGGCGAGGGTCACGGCCTCATGCCCACCATCACGACCAGCACGACCACGAGCAGAGCGACGTAGGCGACAGAATGAACGCGGTCCGGGACCCGGCCGGTGACCCGCCTCGCCACGGCGATGGCGGGCAGTGATCCGAGGAGCAGGGCGGCGGCCGAGGGGAGATCCACGTACCCGAGTCGCCCCGGACCGGCGGGCATCGCGGGAGCGAGCGCGTAGACGAGGCTCGCGGCCAGGGCGACGGGGACGCTGAGCGGGTTGGCCAGGGCGGTCGCCTCGGCCATGGGCAGGCCTCTGCGGCGCAGCAGCGGAACCGTCATGACGCTGCCGCCCACGCCCAGACCGGCCGCGACCAGCCCGATGCCGACACCGCCGAGGGTGACGGTGCGCCTCCCCAGCGCCTTCGGGCGGGCCTGATCCGTCACGGACAGGAAGCCCTTCCTCAGCACACTGTCGGCGATCGTCACCAGCAGGTAGACGGCGAACAGCAGACGCAGCGCCGTACCGCCGACGAGGGTGGCCACGAAGGCTCCGCCGACGGCGCCGACCGCGATGAACGCGGCCAGCGGCCAGATGTAGGCGCGGTGCAGCCGACCCTGCCGCCATTGGGCCAGCGCGGCCGCGGCGGCGTTGACGACCATGACCGCCGCCGAGGTCGCCACGGCCACGTGCATGGCGTCGGTGTCCCTGCCCGGACTCCCCGGATCGGCCGCCACGGTCAGGACGCCGTAGACGACGGGGACCGTGACGAATCCGCCGCCGAAGCCGAAGAGCACGGTCGTGATGCCGGTCAGGCATCCGAGGGACACGAGGAGGGAGAGGGAGGTCAGCACGGTCCGACGCTAAAGATCATCCGCCTTGGCGGGCAATCGACGAACTGCCGACTTCCTACGCGAAGCAGACAGGTCGCGCGGATCCGCATACCCTCGCGCCATGCGCAACATCCCGCTCGCGGAGGTGGACGACCTCGATCGCGCGGTGCTGGCCATCGGCACCGACTACCCCCGTGACCATCTGCTCGCCCGGCACGAACACCGCCGCGCCCAGGTCCTGTACGCGGCCACCGGCAGCATGCGGGTCGAGACGGCGGACGGCAGCTGGACGATCCCCACCGCGCGCGCCGTGCTCATCCCGCCCATGACGGGACATCAGGTCACGCTGACGGACGTGAGCACCCGCAGCCTGTACATCGAACCGGCCGCCGTACCGTGGTTCCCGTCCCGCTGCCGGGCCGTCGACGTCTCCGCCCTGCTGCGGGCGCTGATCCTGGAAGCGGTCGAGATGGAGCCGCGCTACGCCGAGCACAGCCGCGACGCGGCCGTCGTCGCCCTGATCCTCCACGAGCTGCGCAGCCTCGCCCCACTCCCCCTCGACCTGCCGTTGCCCTCCGATCCGCGGCTGCGCGGCCTGTGCGAGGCGTTCCTCCGGCAGCCGGACATCCACGACCCGCCCGCCCGTTGGTGCGGGGAACTCCACATCAGCGAACGCACACTGGCCCGTCTGTTCCGGCGCGGCACCGGTCTGAGCTTCTCGCAGTGGCGACAACGCGCCTGCGTGCTGCACTCCTTGCACCATCTCGCCGCCGGCCTGCCCGTCGCGCGCATCGCGGCCCTGCTCGGCTACGACAACCCCGCTGCCTACACCTCCGCGTTCGGCAGGCTCCTCGGCCGGCCGCCGACGGCGTACCGGAACGCACCGGACCCGGATTCCGCCGCCGCACCGGCGCGGGACTCCGGGTCCCGGTGACGGACTCGGCGCCGTCCGCACTCGCCGCAATCGGCGTCGAGATCCTGGACACCGGGAGCCGCAGCCGGGAGCCGGACTCCGTTCAGGTCGCGCGGGTGAGGCCGGTGGCATGGCGCAGGCTCTCGGCGATCGCGTGCGGGATGTCGTCGACCGGGAACAGCACATGCCGTACGACGCGTTCGGCGTCGACGACCAGGATCAGACGCTTGTGGCACAGGCGGCCGGCGCCACGGAAGGTGGGCAGCCGCAGCGCAGCCGCCAGTTGATGGGCCGCATCCGAGTGAAGGGCGTACGGGATGTCCTCCGTTCGGGCGAACTCCAGCTGCTCGTGCACGGGTTGGGTACTGACCCCGCGCACGTCCACCCCCGCCTCGCGGAAGTCGGGCCAGGCGTCACGGAAGAGCCGGTACTCCGGCCCGCAGCCGACGGCTCCGGGAATCTCCTCGTCCCACTCCACCCGTGTGCCCGGACAGGTGAACAGCACGGTCGCCGCGGCCTGCGGGGACACCAACGGGAGGTCGGCACCGTGCGTGCCGGGCAGCACCAGGCCGTCGGGCAGCCTGGTGCCGACCAGGGCGTGGACCCGGGCGTGTTCGGCGCCGCCCTCCTGCACGGTCGCGGTGAGAGTCCCGTCGCCCAGCACCCACCGGTCGCCCCAGTCCTGCATCGCCACGAGCAGCGGCAGCAGGGCCGCACCGGCGTCGGTGAGCAGGTACTCGTAGCGCACCGGGCGCCGTTGGTACAGGCTGCGGCGCAGGACGCCGTGGGCGACGAGACGCCCCAGACGCTCCGTCAGAACCTTGCGCGACAGGCCGATCTCGGCGGCCAGCGCGTCGAAACGGACGTGTCCGCCGGCGACTTCGCGCAGCACGAGTACGTTCCACCAGTCCCCCAGGACCAGGGCGGCCTGCGCGATGCCGCAGTTCTCGTCCGCGTTGTGCATCCTCATGCGCCCATAGTAAGTTCCTTTTCGGGACTCACTTTGTTTCTGGAGAAAACTTTCCGCCCGCGTCAGGCGGGCCCAGCATGAGGAGTTGCACCGTGACCGTCATCAGCCGGGTCGTCGCACGGGAGATCATCGACAGCCGGGGCAATCCGACCGTCGAGGTCGACGTGGAACTCAGGGACGGATCACGCGGCCGGGCGGCCGTCCCGTCGGGCGCCTCCACCGGGGCCCGCGAGGCGGTCGAACTGCGGGACGGGGATCCGGCCCGGTTCCACGGCAAGGGCGTACAGCGCGCGGTGGACGCCGTGAACGAGACCATCGCGGACGCCGTGAACGGACTCGACGCCGACGATCAGGCGACCGTCGACCGCACCGTGATCGAGCTGGACGGCACCGACACCAAGGCGCGGCTGGGCGCCAACGCCCTGCTCGGCGTCTCCCTGGCCACCGCCAAGGCCGCCGCGGCCTCGCACCACCTGCCGCTGTACCGCTACGTCGGCGGGGTGGACGCCCGGCTGCTGCCGGTGCCGATGATGAACATCGTCAACGGCGGTGCCCACGCGGACAATCCGCTGGACTTCCAGGAGTTCATGATCGCCCCCATCGGCGCGGCGACCTTCGCCGAGGCCGTCCGGATGGGCTCGGAGGTCTTCCACACCCTGCGCGGCAACCTCGTCGCCGCCGGCCACAGCGTGAACGTCGGCGACGAGGGCGGCTTCGCCCCCGACCTGCGCACGGCCGAGGAGGCGCTGGACTTCGTCGTCCGGGCCATCGAACAGACCGGTTACAAGCCGGGCACCGACATCACCCTCGTCATGGACCCGGCCACGTCGGAGTTCTTCCGCGACGGCGTCTACGACTACACCGGCGAAGGCGTCCGCCGTACGCCCGCCGAGCACGCCGACTACCTCGCCGGCCTCGTGGACCGCTACCCGGTCGCGTCCATCGAGGACCCGATGGCCGAGGACGACCACGACGGCTGGCGCGAGCTGACCACCCGGCTCGGCGACCGCTGCCAGCTCACCGGCGACGACGTCTTCTGCACCAACGAGACCCTGCTGCGCGCCGGGATCCGTGACGGCGTCGCCAACTCGATCCTGGTCAAGGTCAACCAGATCGGCACCCTCACCGAGACGCTGGCCACCGTCTCCACCGCGCACCGCGCCGGCTACACGGTCGTGATGTCCCACCGCTCCGGCGAGACCGAGGACACCACGATCGCCGACCTGGCCGTCGCCACCGGCTGCGGTCAGATCAAGACCGGATCACTGTCCCGCTCCGACCGTACCGCCAAGTACAACCAACTCCTGCGCATCGAGGAGGAGTTGGGCAGTAAGGCGCGGTACGCGGGCCGGGAGTTCCTGGGCCTGCGCCGATAACCGCCCTCCCCTGCCGCACACCTCGGCCCGCCGGACACCCGGCGGGCCGAACTGTTTCCGCGACGGTGGACGGTGCACCGGACGAGGCGCGTGGCCGGCGTCGGCGCACACCGACAACTTTTCTTTTCTTGACAACCGATTCTGTCGGACGCATGCTGGAGGGGCAGCCGGACATCTCCGCGGCAGGACCCCCACCCCAAAACCGAGGGAATCTCTCATGCGCACCTTGATCAGCACGGCCTTCGTCTCGCTCGACGGCGTCGTGGAGGCCCCGGGCGGCGAACCCGGTTACCGGAACTCCGGCTGGGTCTTCAAGGGGGTCGAGTTCGCCGCCGAGGCGCTCGAGATCAAGGGGCGGGAACAGCTGGAGTCCACCGCGATGCTGATGGGCCGGGGCAGCTACGAGGGCTTCAGCCCCGTATGGCCCGACATGGCCGAGTTCGCTCACTACAACGCGATGCCGAAGTACGTCGTCTCCACCACCCTCACCGAGGACAAGCTCGTGTCCGGCTGGGGCGAGACCACCGTCCTGCGCTCACTCGACGAGGTCGCCGCCCTCAAGGAGACCGAGGGCGGCCCGATCATCGTCCACGGCAGCGCCTCCCTCAACCACGCCCTCTCGGACGCGGGCCTGATCGACCGCTACCACCTGCTCGTCTTCCCGCTGCTGCTCGGTGCGGGCAAGCGAATGTTCAGCACCACGGACAAGGACACCCAGAAGCTGAAGCTCGTCGAGCACGAGGTCTACGCCAACGGAGTCCAGAAGCAGGTCTTCGACGTGGTCCGCTGACGGCACGGCGGGGCCGTCGGGGCCGTCACCGCGCGGCCGTCAGTCCGTCGCGGCGGGCAGGTACCGGGCCACCGCGAGCCTGGCCAGCACCGCGAGTCCGGCGAAGTAGGAGACGCAGTACTCCTCGTTGATCAGCGGAACGACCTTGTCGAGGTCGGCGATGCACGCCCAGAGATATGCGCTGGAGCGGTCGTCGAGTCCGCCGTCCAGTTCCCTCTGGACGAGACCGGCGACATCGGCGTCCACCAGAATCAGCTCGACGCCGTCGATGTCGACGCCGCGGAAGCTCTCGGGGTAGGGCGCACGCCGGTGCGCCTCCCAGAGCACGGCGAGCCGGTCGTCGTGTCGTGCCCCGCCCGTGTCGCAGGGTGTCGGCTCCGCCGTGACAGACGGACGGAGGAGCAGGTCGACGGTGTCGAAGAGGGTGCGCACCATGATCAGGGCCCCCTCCGGAGTGACCGCGCCACTGGTCGCCGCACCTCGCGCGATCCTGTCGCGCAGCGCGCGGCAGCGTTCGAGGCCGGCGGCTCTCTCGGCATCGACGAGCCCCTCGGCGGCCGCCCGCCCGATCAGGTCCTCCGGTGACGCGTCGGAGGCCAGCCGCTCGGCGAGGACCTGCTCCAGGGCGTAGAGGGCATGCGTGACGGCGACGGTGGCGAACTCGTACCGGTAGTAGGAGTGGCGGATGAGCTCCCGGGAGGTCTCCAAGGCGCTCTTGACCGGCATGGACGCGGCACCGGGCAGCACGAGCCCGGCGACCAGGCCGTGCATGCCCGAGTAGTCGGGCGCGACGTTGCGGGAGCGCGGGTCCGGCAGCGGCAGCGGCGGGGGGCCGGACGTCGGCCGAGGAGTGTCCACCTGCGCGATCCTGCCGTGAACACAGGCCGCTGTCGCCGGAATTCGCCCACGGCGGCACCCGGCGCACGGCTCGGCACTCCCCCGTACCCCTCCGTCCCCCGCCGCCGAACAGGCCCTAGGTGACGTGGAGGGTGTACGGGCCGGTCGCGTGGGCGGTCAGGCGCCAGCCGCCGGGCCGGGTCGACAGCTGTACGCCGGTGAGGCCGCGTACCTCGGTCGCCGGGCGGCTCGCGCCGGGGATCCACACGTCCAGGACGCCCGCCCCGGTGCCCGACAGCCGCAGGTCCCGGTCGGTCACTGAGGACTTCAGGGAGGTCAGCCGGCCGGGAGCGCTGCGCGGGTACGCCTGGGACAGCGCCGTGGTCTCGAAGGCCGGGCTCGGCAGCGGCTTGCCGTCGGGGCAGGTGTACAGCACGACGCCGCCGCCCGAGGTGGTGGCCGCGGGGTCGTTCTGCGGGTCGCCGCAGGCCTTCTTCCACACCCAGATCGCCGAGCCCAGCATGTCGGTGTTCTGCCGTTCCAGGAACCGCTCGAAGCGCGAGCGGAAGTCCTCGGGCTCCCCGAACCATCCCCACTCGCCCGACCACAGCGGAGCCCCGTACGCCCGTGCGGTGCGCTCGGCGGTGGTGTAGCCCTGCTCGATCGAGGTCAGGGTGACGCCCAGTCCCTGGTCCATGGTGATCGACTCGCTGTAGAGGTGCGGCGAGAAGACGAGCAGCGGGTCGTCGGCGAACCCGGCCGGCGGGGTGGTGTCGAAGCCCAGGCCCGACCAGAGGATCGACGGTTCGAAGAACACCAGGTGGTGGAAGCCGTCGGGATTCTTCGCCTCCGCGGCCCGGATCGAGGTGATCGCCTGCTGGTACAGGCGTCCGAGCAGGAGCGAGGAGGTGACGCCCGGAGCGTTGCCCGGGCCTGGCTCGTTGAGCAGGTCGTAGCCGGCGACGGCGGGCTCGTCCGCGAAGGCCTCGGCGAGACGGCCCCAGGTGCGGGCGAACCCGGTGCCGATGCCGTCGGTGTTGTCGTAGAGGTTGGTGAACGCCTGCTGCACATTGGGCGCGAGGTCGCGGCCGAGGAAGCCGCAGGCCCGGGCGCCGTCGGTGCGGGTCGCCCACTCGGGTGCGCCGTCGTTGCCGAACTCCGGTGAGGCGTTGGCGCGGCAGCGCGTTCCCGGCTCGGCGGTGACGTACTTCGAGAAGGTGTCCTGGTGGATGTCGAGGACGGTGTAAATCCCGTGGGCGGCGGCCTGGTCGACCGCGGTGCGCACCCGTGCGAGGTACGCCTCGTCGAACTCGCCGCGCTCCGGCTCCAGGGCCGACCAGGACAGGGCCAGCCGCTGCACGTCGAACCCGTAGCGGGCCATCAGCGCGTAGTCGGAGTCCTCCAGGGGCCACACCGTGGGCTTGGACGGGTCGGGCTGTCCGTAGTCGATGAGCTGGTTCACGTTCACGCCCCGGAGCAGCACCTGCCGCCCCTGGCTGTCACCGATCACCGGAGGCTGTCCGTCCCGGCGCAGGACGGTGAGCGGCAGCAGTCCGTTCAGGTCGCGGCCTGCGGCCTGCGTGCGCGCGTCGACGAGGGCCATCGGTGTGGCCGTCGTGCCCGACGACGGC
The DNA here is from genome assembly GCF_040296125.1 of Streptomyces sp. NPDC002265. Classification (NCBI taxonomy): domain Bacteria; kingdom Bacillati; phylum Actinomycetota; class Actinomycetes; order Kitasatosporales; family Streptomycetaceae; genus Streptomyces; species Streptomyces sp. NPDC002265. The sequence continues at coordinate 20,105 of NZ_JBEOWS010000148.1, forward strand.
AGGGTGCCGGTGGCGAGCGCCAGCACGGCGGCGACCGCGACGGGCGGCGCCCACCGGGCGGCGTGGGCGAGACGGCCGCGTTCGGCCGAGGGCGCCGTCCGGTGCCGCCATGCCAGCTCCGCGGCCCAGGGGACGCCCACGACGCCCGCGCACACGCCTGCGGTCACACCCTCCGCGACCCGCACGAGCGCGGAGGCGACCGGGAACAGCGCCCCGCCGAAACCGTTCAGGCCCCCGTCGAGCACCCACAGCGGCACGAAGCCGAGAACGCCCGCCGCGGTGAGCGTCGTCGCGAGCGACCACAGCGTCACCCCGGTACGGGCCCGGGACAGTCCGGGCGACACCACCCGGCGCCAGAGCGCGAGACCGGCGAACGCCGCCACGCCCCCGGCGACCAGCGTCGCCACGGCGCGGCCGCCCGGTATCGGACCGGCGGCCCAGGCGAACACACCGGCGCCCGTCTGGAGCGCCACGGCGACACCGGCGGGCAGCCAGGCGAACCCGGCGATCTGGTTGATGCCGACGGCCGGGTCCGCCGCGGCGCGCTCAGCGACCTCGACGGTCTCACCGGTCTCGACGCCCTCGACGGCCCTGCGGCGCAGGCGCCACACACCGATCCGGTACGCCGACGCCGCCGGGCCCGCCACCAACGGCCCGAAAGCGGCGTACTTCGCGCCGGTCAGACCGCACTCGGCCGACAGCGACCCGAGCGTCGGAAGCAGGTGCAGTCCGTCCGGGCCGGCGACCACGAGCAGCAGCACGCTGTAGGCCAGCTTGGCCAGGAACGCCACCAGGACCAGACTCGACCAGACCGCGCCGAGGACCCATCGCGCCCGCGCCCGGGGAGCGGCGGCGCGCACCACCCGGTGGACGGCCAACGCGCTGCCACCGATCAGCAGAGGCAGGAACACCACCGTGGCCCAGGCGGGACTTGTGGCGTTGCCCGGTACGAAACCCGCGTCCGGCCAGTTCTCGGGGGCGAACAGTCCGGTCCCGTCGACATGGCCGAGGGCAGCACACAGCACCGCGAGTACGACCGCGGTGGTGAGGGACGCGATGCGGGCGAGCCGACGGCCGCCACGCTGATCATCGAGCATGGATGGAGAAGATAGAGCAGCTCCGAGGCCTGTGGAAGGCCTGTGAGCAGGAATTTCTCCCGGCATCCGGCGCCCCGGCAGGTCCGGAGGTCGCTGCGGCTCCTGGTTGCCGCCGACCCCTGAGGGGCGGGCCGCGCGTGCGCGGATCGGGGCGTTTGACATGCTCCTCGCCCTGAAGGGCGAGGATTCTGGCCTTCCCGGACTGGTTGCCGTGCCGCTACGCGGCACGGTTTCCGGTCGGGAGTCCGTGGCTTCCTGTTTCTTCGCGCTGTGCCAG
>NZ_JBEOWS010000149.1:0-21445 GCF_040296125.1 Streptomyces sp. NPDC002265
GCGGAAATCCCGCGCACCGCAGTGATGCGGTGCGCGGGATTTCGTGTGTCCTGCGCCGGGCTCCCCGATTCGCGGGTTCCCCCGTGCGTGCTCACGTGTTCACGTGCTCACAGCGGGGTCAGATGGCTCGGTCCCGGCGGGCGGGGGAGCAGCGCCGGTTCGGCCGACGCGGTCCTCGGCTCCAGCGCCAGCACCGCGGCGACGGGATGCTCCTCGTCGACCGCCCCCGCCGGGTCGTCCGCGTGGAACGGGCCGGGTGTGCCGTCCGGTGCGGGACGTTCCGGTGCTGTGCGTGACAGCAGGACGACACCGAACGCGGCCAGGGCCGCGCCGGCCAGCGCGAGCAGTATTCCCGGCGCCCCGCCCCGAAGGTGTTCGCCCAGCAGGGCGAGGCCGATCGCCGCGGCGGCCACCGGGTTGGCCAGTGTCACCACCGCCAGCGGCGCGCCCAGACCTCCCCGGTAGGCGGTCTGCGCCAGCAGCAGCCCGCCGGCGGCGAAGGCCGCGACGAGCAGCGCCACCCCGATCACCTGCAGGCTCAGCACCGGGCCCGAACGGTCGGTGGCGGCCACCGTCACCGTCTGGGTGAGCGCCGAGGCGACCCCGGAGGCGAAGCCGGACGCGGTCGCGTGCCGCAGCCCCGGCCGCGCGCCCGGACGGGACAGCAGCCCGATGAGTGCCGCCGTCGCCCCGGCGACCGCCAGTGCCTCGGGCAGGCTCAGGACCTCGTCGGGTGCGGACCCCGAGGCCATGGCGAGGATCACGGCCAGCCCGGCGAGGGTGTACGCGGTGCCGCGCCACTCGTTCGCGCTGACCCGGCGGCCCGCGAGCCGGGCGCCCAACGGCACCGCCGCGACCAGGGTCAGCGCGCCGAGCGGCTGCACCACGGTGAGCGGGCCGTACTTGAGGGCCACCACGTGCAGTAGAGCAGCGCCGGCGTTGAGCCCGACGGAACTCCACCAGGCGCCGCTGGCCAGCAGGCGCAGCGTGCCGGAGTCCGAGCCGGACCCGGAGGTGCGGGAGGCGAGGCGCTCCTGGCCGACGGCCGCGGCCGCGTAGGCGACGGCGGAGAACAGCGAGAGGACGACGGAGACCAGGGTGGCGGTCATCGGACGGCCCCCGCCGACGCGAGCGCCTTCGCCGGTACGTGGTCCTTCGCCGGTACGTGGTCCTGTGCCGGTGCGCGGTCCTGTGCCGGTACGTGGTCCTCGTGGACGTGTCCCGCGGTCGTGGCCGTCCGGCGCGGCGGGCGGATCACCGCGAGCGCCAGGCAGAGCAGGGCGCCGGCCGTGATCGCGTCCAGCCAGTAGTGGTTCGCCGTGCCGACGATCACCAGCAGGGTCAGCAGCGGATGCAGCAGCCAGAGCGGACGCCACCGTGAGCGGGTCGTGACGATCAGGCCGATCGCCACCATCAGCGCCCAGCCGAAGTGCAGCGAGGGCATCGCGGCGTACTGGTTCGAGAGGTGGTCGCTCGACGGAGGGCCGTACACGGACGGCCCGTACACCCGGGCGGTGTCGACCAGTCCCGTCGCCGCGAGCATCCGCGGCGGGGCGAGCGGGAACGTGAGATGCAGCACCAGGGCGGCCGCGGTGAGCGCGGCCAGGACCCGGCGGGCCCATATGTAGTGGGCGGGGCGGCGCAGATAGAGCCAGATCAGGAAGACCACGGTGGCGGGGAAGTGGACGGTCGCGTAGTAGGTGTTCGCGAGGTGCGCCAGGGTTTCCCGGTGCAGCAGCGGGGCCTGGACGAGGCCCTCGCCGGGCAGGTGGACCGCCCGCTCCAGGTCCCACACGCGCCGGGCGTCGCGGAAGGCCTCACCGGTGTGGCCGCTCGCCAGCTGCCTGCCGAACTTGTAGACGAGGAAGAGTCCCGCGACGAGCAGGAACTCACGGACGAGCGGTGGCCGCGCTGTCGCGTCGGGCTCCGCTTCTTCAGGCTCGGTTCGGTTCATCCCCCGGCCCCCTTGCTGACGGTGGTGCGTGCGCGCGGCGGCGAGCTCGGCGCTCGTTTCTCCGCGTACACGTATATGCATATGGCAACGACACGGTGCCGTACCGATACGGTAGTGTACCGATACGTTGGTGTACCGGTACACTGGCGTATCGATTGCATGCGACACACTGGAGAGGGGCCCCGTCGGGCCTGTCGGACAGCAGTGAGGGGAAAATGCCGATGACGTCGCAGGCCGCGGAGGGACCGGAGACGGTCGTCGCCTCGCGCCGCTCCAAGCTCACCCGCGAACGTGAGCAGGAGTTCTTCGACGCCGTCCTGGATCAGATCCGTGAATGCGGCTACGAATCCCTCACCATGGAGGGCGTCGCCATGAGTACGCGGTGCAGCAAGTCCACGCTCTACCGGCAGTGGGGGACGAAGCCCCACTTCGTGGCGGCGGCGCTGCGCTCTCGCCGGCAGGCGCGCTTCATCGGCGTCGACACCGGAACGCTCGCCGGCGACCTGCGCGAGGTGGCGCGGGCCGCGGGTGACTGGGCGGGCAAGGACACCAAACTGCTCCAGGCGCTCGGCCACGCCGTCATGCAGGACCTCGAACTCCAGAAGGCGCTGCGCGAGGCACTCGTCGAGCCGGAGATCGCCGAGCTGGAGTGCATCCTCCGGCGGGCGGTCGAGCGCGGCGAGGTCGCGGCCGGAAATCCGGCGCTGGCCTACGTGCCCGCCATGATGTTCGGTGTCCTGCGGGTGCGGCCCGTGCTGGTGGGCGAGTACGCCGACGGGGACTACCTCGTCGGGTTCGTGGAGGCCGCCGTGCTGCCGGCGCTGGGCCTCACCTGATACTCAGGCCGCCGTCCCCGGGATGACCGGACGGTGACCTGCTCGCGCCGCACCGTGGGGACGGGGGCGGCGCGCACCCCCCGGCCGGGTGGGGTTCCTCTTGAGCGGAGAGGAGCCTCACCCGGCCGACAGGCTTTCCGGGGCCGGTCAGACGTTCTGACCGCTGCCGCTGCCGGTCGACACCTTGATGCCCTTGGTGATGTCGTCGATGACCGACACCTTCTGGTCCGTGTCGACACCGAAGCGGACCACGACGATCCGTGAGGGGTTCGCCGGAGAGGGGAACGCCAGCGACTCGACGTAGCCGTCGGCACCCTTGCTCGTGACCGCCTTCCAGCGGACCAGATAGCCCTTCTGCCCGGCCACCGTCACCGCCTTGGAGGCCAGCACCTGGTGCGAGGTGATCTTGCCGTAGGTGGTGCCGCCGTAGGACTCCTCGGCGTTCGTGGCGATGTCCGCCTTGGCGACCGCCTCCGCGGTCGAGCCCTTGGTGCCCAGGACCAGGGCGGGGGCCGAGTAGGCGCCGCCCTTGGTGCACTTCTGCGAGGTGTTGCCGGGGCAGTCGTACGAGTTGTTCGACGTGACCTGCGCGCCGACGTTGAGCTCCTGGCCGTACCAGTCGTCCGGGATCGGGATGCTGATCCCGCTCACCGCGTCGGTGACCGAACCGCTCTTGATCTTCGGTGCCTCGGACTGGTCGGGCGCGGGGGACTGTCCGCCGTCGCCCGAGCCGCCGTCGGAGCCGCCCGGGCCGCCCTGGCCGCCAGATTCGCCGAAGGGGCCGCCCTGCCCGCCGGAGCCGTTCGGGCCGCCGGGGGCGCCCTGGCCCTGACGTGCGTCGTTCGTGCCGCCGCCACCGTCGTCCCTGGTGAGCGCGAACACGCCGATGCCGATGCTGGCGAGCACCGCCACCGCGACGCCGACGGCTATGCCGGTCCGCAGCCCGCGTCGTCGGCCGTCCGCCGGCGGCTGTCCGGGGTAGCCGGGATGCCCGGGGTAGCCGGGGTAGCCGGGGTATCCCGGCTGTGTCGGATAGGAGAGGCCGGGCGAGACGTACGGCTGCGTACCTTCCGGCGACACCTGCATCGGCGGACCCCAGCCGGCGGCCTCTCCCGCGGGGCGGGTCTGGTCCGTCCACGTCTTGCCGTCCCACCAGCGCTCGGTGGGGGGACCATCACTTTTCTGCCCGGGGTCGGGGTACCACCCGGGAGGAGTCACCTGCGTCATGACCCCACCGTATGAGGCGTCGGTGAAAGAGGGATGAGAGGGACCCCGTCCCGGCCTCCGCAACCCCTCTCCGCCGGTCCCCGACGCGGGCCCGGACCACCTCCGCGACACGTCACCGGGCCAACCGCGCGACACGTCACCGGGCCAACCGCGCGATATGTCACCGGGCCACCCCTCGGTACGTCACTGGACCACCCGTCCCCAGCGCGCGGGGCCGGACCATCCCTCCTCGGCCCGTCACCGGACCACCCGTCCCCAGCGCGCGGGGCCGGACCATCCCTCCTCGGCCCGTCACCGGACCACCCCTCCCCAGCGCGTACGACTGGACCACCCGCCCCCGCGCGCCACCGGACCACCCCCCTCGGCGCGCCACCAGACAGCCACCGCATCGCCACCGCATCGCGACCCCCGGACCGCCACCCCACCGCCACCGCACCGCCACCCCCACCCACCCTCGATCGCTCCGCCGCCTCCCGCTCCCGGGGCCCCGGCCCCTGGCCCCGTCGTCGTGAATGGACCGTCAATTTGTCCCGGGAGCAACGCTGTTGAAGCTCGGAGGCAGTCCCGCACGGGACCCGGCGTCGTCCCGGCGTGCCTGCCGTCACCCTTGGCGGCAAGAGGTGCGCGGACCGGCCTCCGGTTCCCGGGCGGGGCGGCTACGGTTGAGGTCTGTATGTCGTTCGGGCGACTTCGGGAGGTAGCGGGATGACGGAGGCCAGGCCCACGTCGGCCGCCTCACCTTCCCTGTGGGAGCGCGACGGGGAAGTCGCCGTCATCGCTCGCGCGGTGGAGACCCTGTGCGCCGACCGCTCCTCCGCGGGGAGCCTGGTGGTGCTCCGGGGCGAGGCGGGACTCGGCAAGACCGCGCTGCTGGCCGAGACGCGTCGCATCGCCGAGGCCCGTGGCTGCACCGTCTGGTCCGCGCGCGGCGGCGAGACCCTGAGGTCCGTCCCCTTCAACGTCGTAAGGCAGTTGCTCCAGCCCGCCCTGGTGTCGCTGCTGCCGGAGGAGGCCCGCGAGTACCTCGGCGACTGGTACGACATCGCGGGTCCCGCCCTCGGCATCACGGAGCCCGGCGAGCGCCGCGCCGACCCGCAGGGCGTCCAGGACGGACTCGTCGCGGCGGTGCGCCGGCTGGCCGGGCGGGACTGGCCGCTCGTCCTGCTGATCGACGACGCCCACTGGGCGGACCAGGAGACCCTGGGCTGGCTCAGCGCCTTCGCCGAACGTCTCGACGGCCTTTCCGTCCTGGTCGTCGTGGCCCGCAGGCCCGGCGGGGTCAGCGGCGAGAGCGCCCGCCACCTGGACAGCATCGCCGCCGCGGCGGGCGCTCCGGTCACCACCCTGAGCGCCCTGACCCCGGACGCGGTGGCGGGCCTCACCCGGGCGACACTCGGCCCGCACGCCGACGCCTCGTTCTGCCGGGAGGTGTGGGCCGTCACCGCCGGCAACCCCTACGAGACGATCGAACTCCTCGCCAAGGTGCAGGACACCGAGCTGCAGCCGACCGACTCCTCGGCCGGCGAGCTGCGCGCCCTGAACCGCTCGGCACGCGGCGGTGGCCTCGTGGCCCGCCTGGAACAACTCGGCATCGACGCCACCCGGTTCGCCTGGGCCGCCGCCATCCTCGGCACCGGCATCTCGGTGGAGCTCGTGGCCAGGCTCGCCGCGATGCGCCACGACGACGCCGTGCGCTGTGCCGAACTGCTGTGCAGCGCCCGCTTCCTGACCGAGCCGGACCCCAGCGCGGGCCCGGTGTCGCAGGGCGAACTCCAGTTCCTCCACCCGCTGATCGCCTCCGCCGTCTACAACTCCATCCCGGACGCGCTGCGTACCGCCATGCACGGCATCGCCGCCCAGGTCGTCACCGACTCGGGCCGGGGAGTGGCCGCCGCGGCCCGCCATCTGCTCCAGGTCCATCCGGACGACGACGAGGAACTCGTCGAGCAGCTGCGGGAGGCCGCCCGGGAACATCTCGCCGTCGGCGCCCCGGACGCGGCCCGAGCCTGTCTCGAACGCGCCCTGCTGGAACCGCCCCGCCCCGAGGTGCACGCCCGGGTGCTGTACGAACTGGGCTGTGCCGCCCTGTTGACCGCGCCCGCCCGGACGATCGGCCATCTGCGGACCGCGCTCGCCATGCGGGGCCTCGACGGCGCCGAACGCGTCGACGCCGTCTTCCGCCTCTCCCAGGCTCTGCTGCACAACGACCAGCTGGAGGAGGCGGTCCGCACCGTAGAGGCGGAGGCCGCCCGGCAGGGGGCCGGACCCGCGCGGATGCGGTTGCAGGCCGTGCAGTACATGTGGGAGGGCATCTTCGGCGAGACGACCTCGCCGGGCCGGTCCGAGCGGCTGGCCGAGCTCGCCCGCACCTGCGCCGGCCGTGACAACTCCGAGCGCGCCGTGCTGATCCTGCGCGCCTTCGACCTCATGGCGCACGGCGGGAACGCCGAGGAGGTCCTGGAGTGCGCCGACCGCGCCCTCGTCAACGGCCGCCTCGCGCCGGGCCTCGGCTGGACCGACAGCGAGTGGGGCATCGAACTGCTGATGATGCTGGGCAGCTCGTACGCCTATGCCGACCGCCTCGACCGGGCCGAGAGCCTGTTCGCCGAGGCGCTGCGCGTCTACACCACGGCCGGCTGGAGCGGCGGCCACCTCGCCCTGGCCAACGCGTTCGTCGGGCTCGCCTACCGCAGACAAGGCCGCCTCAGGGACGCGGAGGCCATCCTGCGCGAGTCGTTGCGGCTGGCCGAGCGGGTCGGCCGCGGTCTGCCCCTGTACTGGTCGGCGTCCTGCGGGCTGGTCGACACGCTGCTGGCCCGCGGCCATGTCGACGAGGCCTGGGCGGTCGCCGAGCGGTACGGCTTCGCCCCACCCTACCCGTCGACCATCGTGCTGCCCGACCCCCGCTCCGTACGCGGCCGTCTGCTGCTGGCCGCCGGCCGCACCAAGGAAGGGGTCAACGAACTGGAGGCGGCCGAGAAGGCGGCCGCCTCCCGCGGCGGCCACAACCCGGTGCTCGCCCCGTGGACGGTCGACCTGGCCAGGGCGCTGGCCGTCGAGGATCCCGTCCGGGCCGGACGGCTCGCCGCCGACGCGCGCCGTCAGGCCGAACGCTTCGGCACGGACACCGCCATCGGCGAGGCCCTGCGCTGCGCCGCCGCGCTGGAGACCGGGCAGCGCGCGGTCCGGCTGGCCGGCCAGGCGGTCGCCTACCTGGAGTCCTCGCCCTGCCAGTACGAACACGCGGCCGCCCGGGTCGAGTACGGCATCGCCGCCCGCTCGGTCGCCGACCTCAACCGGGGCCTGGCACTGGCCCGTTCGTGCGGTGCCGACGGCCTGGTGCGCCAGGCGCGCGAGGCCCTGGACACGACCCGCGGACCACGCTGAGCCCGGACCGCGGGCGGCCGGATCACTCGCCGTGCTGTTCCTCCTCGGCCAGCACCCGCTGGGCCGTGGCGAACGCCGAGTTCGCGGCCGGGACCCCGCAGTACACGGCCGTCTGCAACAGCACCGCGCCGATCTCCTCGGGGCTGAGCCCGTTGCGGCGGGCCGCCCGGACGTGCATGGCCAGCTCCTCGTGGTGGCCGTGCGCCACCAGCGCCGTCAGCGTGATCATGCTGCGTTCGCGGCGGTCGAGCGTCGGGTCGGTCCAGATCTCACCCCACGCATAGCGCGAGATGAAGTCCTGGAAGCGCGCCGTGAACGGCGTCTGCCGGGCCTGCGCGCGGTCCACGTGCGCGTCGCCGAGGACCTCGCGCCGCACCTCCATCCCCCGCCGGGCGACTCCGCCGAGGTGCGCCCGCAGCGCCGTCAGCACGGCCTCCGGGCACTGCGCGGGCGCCAGGTGCGAGGCGCCGGGCAGTTCGACGAGGGTGGCGTGCGGCACCGCGTCGGCGATCTCCCGCAGATGCGCGGGCGGGGTCGCCGGGTCCTGGCGGCCGGCGATCAGCAGGGTGCGTACGGAGATCTCGCCGAGCCGGTCCCGCAGGTCGAACGCGGCCAGCGCGTCGCAGCAGGCGGCGTACGCCCCCGGGTCGGCCTCCCGGTGGTCCCGGACCAGCCGGGGCACACTGAACCCGGGGGTGAACCAGCGGGCGTCCGCGTTCTCGGCGAGCCCGGCCAGCCCCTCGCGCCGTACCAGCGCGGCCCGCTCCTGCCACGGCTTCGCGCCGTCGAAGTGCGCCGAAGAGCAGATCACGGCCAGCGACGAGACCCGCTCGGGGTGGTGCAGGGCGAGGTGCAGGCCCACCGCGCCGCCGAGCGACACCCCCGCGTACCCGAACCGCTCGATCCCGAGGGAGTCGGCGAGCGCGAGCACCAGAGCCGCGAGGTCCCCGACGGTGGCGCCGGGGCCGATCAGGTCCGGTGCGCTGCCGCCGTGCCCGGGCAGGTCGAAGCGGACCACCCGGTGACCGGCCGACAGCTCGGGCGCCACCTTGTCCCACAGGGCGTACGACGTGCCGAGGGACGGCCCCAGCAGCAGCGGGGGAGCCGAAGCAGGCCCCTCGGCGAGGTGGTTGAGGAGTGTGGGGGTCAACGTCGCTCCAGACAACGGTCGGTGAGTGCTCCGGCGCAGCCGGTGTAACGGGTGGGATCGACGGCTTCGGTGAGCTCGACCCCTTTCAACTCCGGCTCTTCCGAAAGGAGTTCGGCCAGCTGACGGCCCTCGGTGCGGGTGCGCCGGGCGAGGTCGGTGAGCAGCTCCTTGGCGCGGGCCCGGCCGAGCACCCCGGCCAGCTCGGCCGACAGCCGCTCGGAGACGATCAACCCGTCGGTGAGGTCGAGGTGTTCACGCATCACGTCCGGGTGCACCCGCAGTCCCTCGGTGAGTTCGGCGGCGTCCCGGGCGGCACCCCCGGCCAGCCGCAGCAGCTCCCGCAGCGGCTCCCACTCCGCGTGCCAGGCACCCGCCGGCCGTTCGTCCTCGGCGACCAGTGCCCCGTAGAGCGTGGCCGCGAGCTGGGGTGCCCGGCGCGCCGCCGCGGCGATCAGCGTCGACCGTACGGGGTTGGCCTTGTGCGGCATGGCCGAGGAACCTCCGCCGCCGCCCTCCGTGACCTCGCCGATCTCGGTGCGGGTCAGGGTCAGCACGTCCACGGCCGTCTTGCCCAGCGCGCCGGCGGTGAAGGCCAGGGCACCGGCCAGGTCGGCGATCGGGGTGCGCAGCGTGTGCCAGGGCAACAGCGGTTCCTTCAGACCGAGTTCGCGGGCATAGGCGGCGGGCAGGGCGAGCGGGTCGGCGGCGCCGTACCCGGAGAAGGCCGCGAGGGTCCCGGCCGCGCCGCCGAGCTGGGCGGGCAGCGCGTCGCGTACGGCGGTCAGCCGGTCGCGCGCGTCGAGCACCAGCGACCGCCAGCCGGCCGCCTTCAGCCCGAACGTCGTCGGCACGGCGTGCTGGGTGAGCGTCCGCCCCGGCATCGCGGTGTCCCGGTGCGCGGCGGCCAGCGCGGCCAGCGCCCGCTCCGTACGGGCGAGATCGCCGAGGACCGGGCCGAGCGTGCGCACGGCCACCAGCATCGTCGCCGTGTCCATGATGTCCTGGCTGGTCGCGCCCCGGTGGACGTAGGGACCGTGCTCCGGGCCGACCGCTTTCGTCAGGTCGGCGACCAGCGGGATCACCGGGTTCCCGCCGCTCCGGGCCCGCAGTGCCAGCCCGTGCACGTCGAAGCCGGCGCCCGCGGCCGCCTCGGTCACCGCCGTCGCCGCCGCGGCCGGGGCCAGGCCCAGCGCCGCCTGCGCCCGGGTCAGCGCGGCCTCCGCGTCCAGCAGCGCCCGCAGAAAGGCGCGGTCACCGGTCGCGGCCGCGGCGGGGGAGCCCGCCCAGCCGGGGCCGAGCAGGCCGGTGTCGGGTTCGGCAGCTGTCACTGGAACTCCAGGAAGACCGTCTCGCCTTCGCCCTGAAGGCGGATGTCGAAACGGTACGTGCCGTCGCCCCCGTCCCGGGCGATCAGCGTGTCGCGGCGTTCCTCGGCCAGCCGCTCCAGCAACGGGTCCGCGGCGAGTGCCGCCTGATCGCCGGGCAGGTAGATCCGGGTGAACAGGTGGACGAGCAGCCCCCGCGCGAAGACGCACACACTGAGATACGGTGCGCTGCGCCCGCGTGCGCCGGGGCGCAGTGTGCGCGCGTACCAGTGCCCGTCGGCATCGGTCTGGATCCGGCCCCAGCCGGTGAACTGCACGCCGTTGCGGCCCAGGTGGCCACCGGTCGCGGGGTCGCGCCGCATCGAGCCGTCCGTCGTCGGCATCCGGCCGTCCGGACCGGGTCCCCACAGCTCCACCAGGGCGTCGGGCAGCGGGTTGCCCTCACCGTCGTACACATACCCCTGGACGGTGATGGTGTCCGGGTGGCCCACCGGGGCGATGTCGCCGCCGCCCGGGAACGGCAGCGCGTAGCCGTAGAACGGGCCGACGGTGTGCGACGGGGTGGGCAGCACGCTCTCCGGCCTGCTGGTGTCGATCTTCGTCATGGCCGGTCAGCGCCCTTCTTCGAGCCAGGTGGCGTTCGGTCCGTCGAGGACCAGGTCCCAGTGGTAGCCGAGCGAGAACTCCGGCACGGACAGGCTGTGGTCGTACGTGGCGATCAGCCGCTGCCGGGCGGCGTCGTCCGTCACGGACTGCAGGATCGGGTCGTAGGGGAAGAGCGGGTCGTTCGGGAAGTACATCTGCGTCACCAGCCGCTGGGTGAACGCCGAGCCGAACACCGAGAAGTGGATGTGCGCCGGACGCCAGGCGTTGACGTGGTTGCGCCACGGGTACGGCCCCGGCTGGATCGTGGTGAAGCGGTAGAAGCCGGAGTCGTCGGTGAGGGTGCGGCCGACCCCGGTGAAGTTCGGGTCCAGCGGGGCGTCGTGCTGCTCGCGCCGGTGGGCGTAGCGGCCGGCCGAGTTCGCCTGCCAGATCTCCAGCAGCTGGCCGCGCACCGGACGCCCGTCGCGGTCCAGCAGCCGGCCGGAGACGGTGATCCGCTCGCCGATCGGCTCACCACGGTGGTGCCGGGTCAGGTCGTTGTCGATCTCGGTGATGTCGCGCTCGCCGAAGGCGGGGGAGGACAGCTCCACCAGCTCCGGGTCCTGGGTCACGTCGATGGCGACCGGCGGCTGCTTCGGGTGCCGCAGCACCGAGGAACGGTACGGCGCGTAGTCCCGTCGCGGCTGGTGCTCCACGGGCGCGCCGTCGGCGATCCGCTTCCCGTAGGCGGCGCGTTCGGCCGCGATCTCCTGGTCGATGTCCTGCTGGGTGAGAGCCATGGGAGTCCTAGCGGTTCCTGGATAGTCAGCTAGATGGGGCTAGATAGTCAGCACACTGAGTATTTCGGTGGGAGTTCCCTCACGCTGCCACCGGTGGGTCCGGGCGTCAAGACCCGCGAGAAATGCGCGGTCAACACCTGTCCTTCTCTCGGGCGGTGTCCGCTGCGGTCACGTATTGTTCAGTGCACCGATGAATCTCGCTGCATTCCGACCGCTGACTACGACCACGGGAGCGCACATGGCCGCGGTGGACCTCACCACCCACCCCGGGCACCTGGCCCGGCGGCTTCAGCAGGCCCACCACCTGCTGTGGAACACGATGGTCTCCGAGGAGATCACCTCTCCGCAGTTCGCCGTGCTCAACACGCTGGTCGCCGAGCCGGGCCTCGACCAGCGCACCGTGGGGGAGCGGGTGGGGCTGGACCGGTCCACCATCGCCGAGGTGATCAGCCGGCTCGGCCGGCGCGGGTTGCTGGACAAGGTCCGCGACCCGCAGGACGGCCGCCGCTTCCTGCTGCGCCTCACGGACGACGGCCTGCGCACCCACCGCAGGCTGGCCGTGCGCACGGCCCGGATGAACCAGGTCTTCCTCGCCCCGCTCTCCGCCGCGGAGCAGACACAGTTCTTCGAGCTGATCCGCCGGGTCTCGGACGCGGCCGAGGAGCTGCGCAACCCGGCGGAGCCCCCGGCCGGCCGGGATTGATCACGCCTTGGCCAGCACCACCCACACCTGGCCCTGCGCGAAGTTCACCGGTGAGCCGTCCCGGGCCGTGAACGTCGTGCCCGCGGCGGCCGTCGACCGCTCCCAGCGGACGTCGTAGCTGCGCCCGTCGCGCAGCACCTCCGCCTTCCCGGACCCCACTGTCTCGGTGTACGGCGTGTAGTTGCCGAGCACGTCGTGGTAGCCGGACCTGCGGATCTTCACGTACTGCACGACGACCGTCGCGGGCGCCAGCCGCCGGCCCGCGGCGGTCACCGTCGGGGTCCCGTCCTGGGTGACCAGCCACCGGTGCCGGTCCGCGGACCAGGTGAAGGTGACGCGGGCGGCGGGGTAGCGGACGGTGCGCGTGGTGCGCGGCTGCCCGCCCTCGGGCGCGGCGCCGTAGCGGAAGCCGGTGGTCAGCGCCCCGGGGCCGGGCGCCGAGGGCAGCAGCCTGGACGGCCGGAGGTAGAGGTTGTGAGGTGCGGGGTGGTCGCTGCCCCGGAAGTAGGCGCCGGAGACCCGGCCGGGCGGCTCCGGGCGCAGCGGCGCGTCGTCGATCAGCGGCAGCAGCTTCCCCTGTGCGCCGGAGAAGGCGAGCGTCGGCCGGTCGAACTGGCCCAGCAGCTCGAGGTCGGACTCGCGGGCGCTGCGCACCGGGCCGATCACGTCCGGCAGCCTGGTGGCGTACACGGCCATCAGCCGGCTCAGCCCGCCCTCGACCTGTTCGACGTACACCACGTCAGCTGAGTCCAGGCCCCTCTGCGGCCGGGCCGCGGGCACGTTGTCGATCTTCACGGCGAGCACCGACCCGCTGCTCGTCCGGGTCGGCGGGCTGGAGGGAGTGGGCGTGGCGGCCGTGCTGTGCGCCGAGGGCCGGGGGCGGCCCCGCTCGTCGCCGCCCGGGTGGTGCGAGCTGCAGCCCGCCGTCCACGCGGCCACCACCGCGGTGACCAGCAGCGCCGCGGTCGTCGCGGCGCCCCGCGTACGTATTCTTCGTCCCCTGCCCAATGTCGCCACCCCGTTCCGTGTCCATGCCTGTGCGTTTATCGGCTTTCTGGTGCCTCTACCCGCTCGGTACGGGTTGCGCGCGTCGGCCGCGCCGGTCGATGCGCACGACGCACGCAGGTCCGGTCACGGTTCCGCCGCGGGCCCGACGGCGCACACGGGTCCGGCCGCGGGCCCGACGGCGCACGCGGGCGCGGTTCGGCCGTGGGCCCACGGGTACCCGGGAGGTCACCGCTGTGGCGGACACACCCCGGCGACGGAGGGAGCGCGGCACGATGAGGGCAGTGACTTGGCAGGGCAGACGCGACATACGCGTGGAGGATGTGCCCGACCCGACGATCCAGGAACCGACGGACGCCGTCATCCGCATCACCTCCAGCGGTCTGTGCGGCTCCGACCTGCATCTCTACGAGGTGCTCACACCGTTCATGACCCCGGGCGACATCCTCGGCCACGAGCCCATCGGCATCGTCGAGGAGGTCGGCGCGGGGGTGCCGGACCTGATGGCCGGCGACCGGGTGGTGGTGCCGTTCCAGATCGCCTGCGGCAACTGCTGGATGTGTCTGGAGGGACTGCCGACCCAGTGCGAGACCACCCAGGTCACCGGCGAGGGCATGGGCGCGGCCATGTTCGGCTACACCCGCCTCTACGGCTCGGTGCCGGGCGCTCAGGCCGAGTACCTGAGGGTGCCGCAGGCGCAGTTCGGACCGATCAAGATCCCGGAGGGGCCGCCCGACGACCGGTTCGTCTATCTGTCCGACGTCCTGCCCACCGCCTGGCAGGCGATCTCCTATGCGGGACTCAAGCCGGGCGCCGACATCGCGGTGCTCGGGCTCGGGCCCGTCGGTGAGATGGCCTGCCGGGTGGCCCAGGTGCGCGGCGCCGGGCGGGTGTTCGGCGTGGACCTGGTCACGCGGCGGCTGATGCGGGCCCGCGAGCGGGGCGTGGAGACCTTCGATCTCAGGGAGTTCGACAGCGAGAAGGAACTGCTCACCGCGATCCGCGACCGGACCGCCGGCCGGGGCCCCGACGCCGTCGTCGACGCGGTCGGCACGGAGGCCCACGGCAGCGTGGTCGCCCGGCTGGCCCAGCAGGCCTCGACGATGCTGCCCCGCAGACTCAGCGGCCCGATCGCCGAGCACTTCGCCGTGGACCGGCTCGCCGCCTTCCACACCGCCATCGAACTCGTGCGCCGCGGCGGCACGATCTCGATCGTGGGCGTGTACGGCGGCACGGCCGACCCGGTCCCGATGCTCACCCTGTTCGACAAGCAGGTCCAGATCAGGATGGGCCAGGCCAACGTCCGCCGGTGGAGCGACGAGATCATGCCGTACCTGACGGACGAGGACCCGCTGGGCGTCGACGACTTCGCCACCCACCGGCTGCCGCTGAGCGAGGCACCCGAGGCGTACGAGATGTTCCAGCGCAAGGAGGACGGCGCCGTCAAGATCCTGATGCACCCGTGAGGATCACCCCGGGGGCGTGCCGGAACGCGCCCCCGGTCCGGCTCAGGCCGGTGCCCCGGGGATCTCCGGGCTCAGGCGGGTGCCCCGGGGATCTCCGGGCTCAGGCCGGTGAACCGAGGGTCCCCGGAGTCAGGCCGGTGACCCGAGGATCTCCGCGAGGTCGTAGCGCACCGGTTCCTCCAGCTGCGCGTACGTGCAGCTCTCCGGTGCGCGGTCCGGGCGCCAGCGGCGGAAGCGGGCCGTGTGCCGGAAACGCGCCCCGTTCTCCATGTGGTCGTACGCCACCTCGGCCACCCGCTCCGGCCGCACCGGCACCCAGGACAGGTCCTTCTTCCCCGACCAGCGGCTGGGCGCGCCGGGCAGCCGCGCCGTCTCATGGGCGCTCTCGTCCGACCAGGCGGCCCACGGATGCCCCTCGACGTCCGTGAGCCGCAGCGGTTCCAGCTCCTCCACCAGCTCGGCGCGCCGCTTCATAGCGAAGGCGGCGCACACGCCGACGTGCTGGAGGGTGCCCCGGTCGTCGTACAGGCCCAGCAGCAGCGAGCCCACCACGGGTCCGCTCTTGTGGAACCGGTAGCCGGCGACGACCACGTCCGCCGTCCGCTCGTGCTTGATCTTGAACATGGCCCGCTCGTCCTGGAGGTAGCGCAGGGTCGGCGGCTTGGCGATCACACCGTCCAGGCCGGCTCCCTCGTACTGCTCGAACCACCGCTGGGCCACGGCGACGTCCGTGGTCGCGGGCGCCAGGTGCACCGGCGCCGTCACCCCGGCCAGGGCCCTGGTCAGCAGGGCCCGCCGGTCGGTCAGCGGCAGCTCGACCAGCGACTCGTCGGCGAGCGCCAGCAGGTCGAACGCGACGAGGGAGGCGGGGGTCCGCTCGGCGAGCGTGCGTACCCGGGAGGCGGCCGGATGGATGCGTTCGCTGAGCGCGTCGAAGTCGAGCCGTCCCTCCCGGGCGATCACGATCTCCCCGTCGACCACGCACCGCTCGGGCAGCCGCTCCGTCAGTGCCGCGACCAGCTCGGGGAAGTACCTGGTCAGCGACTTGCCGGTGCGGCTGCCCAGTTCGACCTCGGCGCCGTCGCGGAACACGATCGCCCGGAAGCCGTCCCACTTCGCCTCGTACTGCATGTCCGGCGGGATCCTGGCCACCGACTTGGCGAGCATCGGCTTCACGGGCGGCATGACAGGCAGATCCATGCCCCGACTCTATGAGTCGTCCATGGTGTCCGCGCGCTGCACGGTTCGTCCGGTGGGGTCCGGCCGCCCTGCGGTTTTACCGCTCTTGGGCGGCCGGGCCGCACGTCGTGGTTGCGCTGAGGGCCGCGCGGTGGTCCCTGCGCCGTGGCGGCCGGGGTGTCGGCGGATGCCGCCTGTGGTGAACGTGGTGCTGAGCCCCAGGGGGCGGTGCGGTCGGTGTCGGCCGGGTCGCGGATGATGTGGATCTGGAATGCAGACTGGCAGCGGATGGTGGGGAGTTGGGCATGGGGGATGAACGTCGGACGGCCGAACAGGGGAGGCCCGGTTGGGTGCGCCGCTTGGCTATGTGGCCCATCGCGGTGGTGTTCTACGGTTGCGCCGCTGCCGCCTCGCACTTCTGGAACGGACAGTCGTGGAGCGATGCCGTACTGCTGGCCACTGCGCTGATGGCCATGACCGTGATCACGGTTGAAGTCCGGGCAGCCAAGGAACGTAGGCGGACCGGCCAGGAGAGCCGCTGACGAATCAGCGGTGCGGGTACGGACCGCCGTCCGGTCCGATGGCAGGGCTCCGCGCAGGACGCCGCCAAGAGCAGCGCGCCGGCAGCCGTCAGCAGTAAGGACATCAGCGACGCCGACGCAGCCGCTGGCATCCCGCCGAAGCCTGACGCCGCAACGCAGGCTGCGCTCATCGGCGTCCTCAAGGCCATCAACCCCTCGCTCGTCAGCGACGAGGACAAGGCCATCGGCAACGCCCGCAATCAGTGCTCCACCATCAGCGGCGGCGGCAACGCCGACATGACCGCCAAGGCCCGGTTCTCCACGTCGGATCACGAGGTGACCGACGCCGAGGCCAAGGCCATCAACGCAGCGCTCAAGGCGAGCCTCTGTCCCTGAGCACGAGCACCCCGACCCGGCCGCGCCTCTATGCGGCCGGGTCGCTCAGGTGGGCAGCAAGTGCCCGTGAGGATGTCGCGGTCGAGGGTGGCGAGCATCGCGCGGAGGGCGGTTGGCGCGGCGGGCTGCGCCTTGCGTGTCCTGGCGGCCGGGTCCCTGGCGCGGGCGAGCCGATCTCCTTGACCTGTATTTATCGACAATCTCGCAGATCCATGCCCGATTCTGCGCGAACCCGTCCCCTGACGCCCGGTGTGCGGGCCGGCTGTGGTCGGCCTACCGTGGCCGCATGGGTGACGCGGTGGAACTGGAAGCGGGCGGCCGGACCGTACGGCTGTCCAGCCCCGACAAGATCTTCTTTCCCGAGCGCGGCTACACCAAGCTGGACCTCGCCCAGTACTACCGGGCCGTCGCGCCAGGCATCCTGCGCGCCCTGCGCAACCGCCCCACCACCCTGGAGCGTTACCCCGACGGGGTGAGCGGCGAGTCCTTCTTCCAGAAACGGGCCCCGAAGAACATGCCCGACTGGATCCCGAGGGCCCACATCACCTTCCCCAGCGGCCGCAGCGCGGACGAGATGTGTCCCACCGAGGAGGCCGCCGTCCTGTGGGCCGCCCAGTACGGCACGCTCACCTTCCACCCCTGGCCGGTGCGCCGGGACGACGTCGACCACCCCGACGAACTCCGTATCGACCTCGATCCGCAGCCCGGCACCGACTACGACGACGCCGTCCACGCCGCCCACGAACTGCGGGCCGTCCTCGACCAGTACGGCGGTCTGCGCGGCTGGCCCAAGACCTCCGGCGGCCGGGGACTGCACGTCTTCGTGCCCATCGAACCCCGCTGGACCTTCACCCAGGTCCGGCGGGCCGCGATCGCCGTCGGACGGGAGATGGAGCGCCGGATGCCCGACCGGGTGACGGTGAAGTGGTGGAAGGAGGAAAGGGGCGAACGTATCTTTTTGGACTACAATCAGACGGCCCGGGACCGCACGATCGCCTCGGCCTACTCCGTACGGCCCCGTCCGGACGCCCCCGTCTCCGCCCCCCTGCGCTGGGAGGAGGTCGGCGAGGCGCACCCCCGGGACTTCGACCTCGTGACCATGCCCGCCCGTTTCGCCGAACTCGGTGACGTGCACGCCGACATGGACGATCACGCGTACTCGCTGGAAGCGCTCCTCGACCTGGCGGCGAAGGACGAACGCGACCACGGCCTGGCCGACCTGCCGTATCCGCCGGAATACCCGAAGATGCCGGGCGAACCCAAACGGGTGCAGCCGAGCCGGGCCCGGCACGAGGAGCCGGGCCAGGCGTGACCACTCGGCCGGGGGCGTGACCACTTGGCAGGGGGCACAGCGAGAGCGCTCTCACCGATCTCCGGGGCCGGGGCTATCCTGATCCGCAATCGACGGTGAGGAGTCCCGACATGACCGAGACAGCCGCCCGTCCCACGCTGGAGGCGGTGGCCGCACGGGCCGGCGTCTCCCGGGCCACCGTCTCGCGGGTGGTCAACGGCGGCGACGGGGTGCGCGAACCCCTTGTCGAGCGGGTCAGGCGGGCGGTGGAAGAACTCGGGTACGTCCCCAACCAGGCCGCCCGCAGCCTGGTGACGAAACGGCACGACGCGATCGCCGTCGTCATCGCCGAGCCGGAGACCCGCGTCTTCGCCGACCCCTTCTTCGCCCTGCAACTGCGCGGCATCAGCAAGGAGCTGACGATCCACGACAGCCAGCTGGTCCTGCTGCTCACCGAGGGCCGCGACGACCACGCCCGCGTCGGCCGCTACCTTGCCGGCGGCCATGTCGACGGGGCCCTGGTGTTCTCGCTGCACCTCGACGACGCGCTGCCCGGACTGATCCAGGGCGCCGGAGTGCCGACCGTGTTCGGCGGCCGCCCCGGCTGGAGCGACGGCACACCCGGTCCGGTCTACGTCGACAGCGACAACCGCGGTGGCGCCCGGGAGGCCGTACGCCACCTCGTCGGCCTCGGCCGCACCCGGATCGCGCACATCGCGGGCGCCCTCGACCAGACGTCCGCGGTGGACCGGCTCGACGGCTTCCGGGACGTCATGCCGGATGCCGACCCGAGGATGGTCGTCGAGAGCGACTTCACCCCGGCCGGAGGTGAACGCGCGATGCGTCAACTCCTCGACCGCTGCCCCGACCTGGACGGCGTGTTCGCGGCCAACGACCTCACCGCCGCGGGCGCCCTGCGCGTCCTGCGCGAACGCGGGCGGCGGGTGCCCGAGGACGTCGCCGTGATCGGTTTCGACGACATGCTGCCCGTCGCCGAGCAGACCGATCCGCCGCTGACCACGATCCGCCAGGACATAGAGGAGATGGGCCGTCTGATGGCCCGTCTCCTGCTGCGCCGGCTGGACCGCAGCACCGCCGGCCAGGCCGGCGCGGACACACCGGCCGCCGTGGTCCTTCCGACGACCCTGGTGCGCCGCGCCTCCGCCTAGCCCTCGGAACGGCGCCGGGGCCGCTTACGACTGCTGCTGCGCGCTCCGGATCACCGCGAAGCGGGCTCCGGCCGGGTCGGCCAGCTTGGCGATCCGGCCCACGTCCGGTACGTCCGTGGCGGCCATCCGGACCGTGCCGCCCAGCTCCTGCGCCTTGGCGACGGCCGCGTCCGTGTCGGTCACCTCGAAGTACGGCAGCCAGTACGCGCCGGTGCCGGCCTCCGTCGGGTCGTCGGCCAGCGGGACCACGCCGCCGAACATGGCGTCCTCCCCGCCGTCGGCGGGGTTCAGACAGGTGTAGGTGCCGCCGGGGAACGGCACGGCGGAGGTCTCGTGGCCGAGCACCTTGTGATAGAACGCGGCACCCGCCGCGATGTCCTGCGTGTAGAGCTCGACCCAGCACAGTGAACCGGGCTCCTCGGCCACGTCGACCCCCTTGATGCGTCCCGGCTGCCAGAGGCCGAAGGGCACTCCGGCCGGGTCCGCGAGGATCGCCATGTGGCCCTGGCCCATGACGTCCATCGGCGGGAGCAGCACACGGCCGTGGGCCTGCTCCGCCGTCTTCGCCGTGGCCTCGACGTCCGAGCTCCGGAAGTACACGTTCCAGGACGGCGGGCCCTGTTCCGCGGTGGTCTGCATACCGCCGGCCGCGGTCCTCCCGCCGAGCTGGAAGAAGCCGTAGCCACCGGCTTCGGGGCCCGCCGAGACGAACTGCCAGCCGAACAGGGCGGCGTAGAAGGCGGTGGCGCCCTCGATGTCGGACGTGCCGAGGTCGATCCAGTTGGGGGAGCCGTCGACGAAACGGGTGGTGAGCATCTGCGCCCTCCTTGAAGGGGGTCCCGGTGCCTGCACTGCCGAGTCTTGCACCGCCCACTGACACCCGCTGCCGCAGCGACCCGGCGGTGCGGGACATGACGACGACGGACACGGAGATCACCTTCCGTGACGGCGGATGCTCCGATTGTTCCTCCCGTCTCCGCGCGCCGCCGTGCGCCACGGCGGGGCGCGGAGGGATCATCGGGCGGCCGGAGCCGTCGGACCGTCGCGTTGATCCGGCGTTGATCGAACGTTTTTCGGCGCCCGGCACGATCCTGTCCATGCAGATCGACACCATCGCCACGCCCGACCTCGCCTGGCAGGCCGGGGCTCTGTGCGCGCAGACCGGGGCGGACTTCTTCTTTCCCGAGCCGGGCAGCTCGGTACGTGAGGCGAAACGCATCTGCGGCATGTGCGAGATGCGCTCCGCCTGCCTCGACTACGCCCTCGCCAACGACGAGCGCTTCGGGGTCTGGGGCGGCCTGTCCGAGAAGGAACGGCTCCAGCTCCGGCGCACGGCCGACTGAAAACCCCATGCCCCACCGCCACCCGGCCGGTTACGATCTTGGCGCGTCCGGGCGTAGCGCAGAGGTAGACGCACGCCCTGCAAAGGCGGATACGCCGGTTCGAATCCGGTCGTCCGGGCGCGTGCGCGGTCCCGTAGAGCAGAGGCAGACTCGCCGCCTTGTCAGGGCGGATACGCCGGTTCGAATCCGGCCGGGACCACGGTACGGCGGACACGGGGCGGGCGGGACGGATGGACGAGCGGATCACCGGGCCGGAGACGGGGACGGAGACGGGGGCGGTGGCGGCCACGGGGCCGTACGCCGAGGCCGACCTCGCAGCCGTCGCCGAGACCCTCACCGAACCCTTGACCGAATCCCTCACCGAGGCGGAACTGGCGGCCTTCCACCGGACCGTGGGCAAGCTGCGGGCGCTGCCCGTCGACGACGCCCGCAGGCTGCGGGCGGAGCAGGTCGCCGCGTCCTTCGCCCGCGACGGACGGCTGCGGCGCCGCAAGTCGCGCAGCACCGAGGTCTCGGCCGCCGACGCGGCGGCGATGGCGGCCACCGCGACCGGCGCGGCGGACCGGCGCGAGGACGCGCCCCTGGCCGTACCCGGTACCGGCGGCAGCTTCCGCAGACCGCGTACCTGCTACGTCTGCAAGGAGCCCTATCGACAGGTCGACTCCTTCTACCACCGGCTCTGTCCGCGGTGCGCCGAGGACAACACGGCCCGCCGGGGCCTGAGCACCGATCTCGGCGGCCGTCGCGTGCTGCTCACCGGCGGCCGGGTCAAGATCGGGTTCCAGCTGGCCCTGATGATGCTGCGCGACGGCGCCGACGTGCTCGTCACCTCCCGCTTCCCGCACGACACCGTGCGCCGCTTCAGGGCCGCGCCCGGCAGCACCGACTGGCTCGACCGGCTGACCGTGCTCGCCGTCGACCTGCGCGACCCACGGCAGGTGCTGGGACTCTGCGAGGACCTGCGCCGAACGGGTGAGCCGCTGGACATCCTCGTCAACAACGCGGCACAGACCGTGCGCCGACCGCCCGAGTCGTACGGGCTGCTCGCCGCCGGCGAGGCCGCGCACACGGCGGTGAACGTGCCGTTCCTCGACACGGTGCTGTATCT
>NZ_JBEOWS010000150.1:0-21406 GCF_040296125.1 Streptomyces sp. NPDC002265
AGACCACGGGCGAGCCCCTTCACACCCTGGGCACGGTCGACTCCGCGGGCGGGGGGAGCGGATGTCCGACGGCCCGTCCAGGGGGCGGCGGGTGCTCTCGACGCACCTCGCCACCCGGTCCTCGGGATCAGCGGTGCGAGCCGCCGCTGCTGGGGTTGTGGCCCTGGTCGCCGTCGGCGCCCTCCAGGGAACCCGAGGCGGCGCTGCCGAGCACCTGGGCCGCGGTCACCGCCGCGCCGACGATCGCACCGGCCGGTCCGCCGGCCGCTGCCGCCGCCCGTCCGGCACCGGCACCCGCGCCCGCGCCGCCCGCCCCGGCTCCGCCGCCCGGGCCCCTCGTGCCCCTGGAACCGCCGGAGCCGTTCACGCCCGCCGACCCGGAGCCGCCGGACGCGCCGCTCGGACCGGGTTTGCCCGACGCGCCGGAACTGCCGCCGCCGCTGCCGCCGAGCGACCGGGCGCCGGAGGCGAGCGCGCCGCCCGCCGCCTGCGCCCCGCCGCCGTAGGCGGAGGCACCGCCGAGCGCGGCGGTGGCGGGCACCACCAGTTTCAGCAGTGCCGGCAGGGCGACCGCGGACAGCAGCATCACACCGATACCGGCGATGCGTTCGTTGACCGCGTTGCCGCCCTGATTGCCGTCGTCGCTCGACACGATCATCTCCGAGCCGGCGTACAGCACCAGAGCCGCCGCGGGTTTGTACAGCAGCCAGGCGATCATCCAGCCGATGTGCTTGCGCCACCAGCCACTGCCCCAGTCGGTCATCGATGCCGCCGCGGCCAGCGGGAGGGTGCCCAGCAGCAGCGTCATGACGCCGAGCCGGATGTACATCAGGATCGTCTGGATGATGCCGGCGATCAGCAGCAGGAAGGCCAGGACCAGCAGCAGGAAGGCCTCGATCCCGGAGCCGTCCGAGCAGGCGCCGACCTTGGTCAGCACGTCCTGGGCGCCCGTGTTGAACAGGTGCGTGGAGTAGTCGTCGGCGACCGCGGCGGCCGCCAGGACGACGGTGGTGGAGGCGCCCGACACCAGGATGACCCGCAGCAGCCCCTTCAACGCGGCGGTGCCCGCGGTACCGCGCCGTTCGACGGCCATACGCGCGGCCGCGAAGAGCAGCGAGCCGACCGCGAGGTAGACGACGAGCCACTGCGTCTGGCCGTTGACGTTCTTCGCCGTGGTGGTCCCGGCCAGGGTGGGCACCCCGGTGGCCAGGGCCCCGAACACCGCGATGGCGCCCGCGAGGATGGTCTTGGCGATGAGTTCGACGATGGTGCCGATCGGGTCGCCCAGGAAGTCGAAGAATCCCTTCACCAGGTCGAGGACCGGACTTCCGGTGGAGCCGCAGTTCATGTCAGGCCCCCCACAGGACGTAGCCGGACGGGTTGCCCTGCACGGTGGTCACGGACGTGTGCAGGGAGCCGTCGTCGTCGGGCAGGACCTTCCAGTCCCCGTCGCTGAAACGCAGCACGATGGTGGTCTGCGCGTAGCCCTGGCCGGTCCTGATCAGCAGGCTGACGTGCGCGGCACGGCCGGTGTACGAGGTCACCGCGAAGCCCGCGTACGTGCCCACGGACAGGCCGGGGCTCTGCTCGACGCTGTCGATGTCCGGGACGGTCGAGCGCTGGAACTCGAACAGGTCGCGCCCGTGCCCCGCCACCACCTGCTGGCGGCTGACGGTGCGCCAGCTCGACCCGCTCATCTGGGAGGGGATCACGGTCGCCGCCAGCGCGGCCCCGAGCGGCGTGTGCGCGTAGCACCACCGCAGAGGCCCGGTCGTCCGGGTCGGCCCGGCCGACGCGGAGACCGGCACCCGCGCGACGCCGAGCGTGTGCCAGCTGATGTCCTTCGGCGCGGACGCGGGCAGCGCGTCCCCAGCGCGGTCGTCGGTCCGGCAGCCGTCGGGCCGCCCGCCCTTCGGCGCCGACGCGCCGGACAGCGGGCCGTCGGCCACCGCCGCGTTCGCGTCGTCGCCGCCGGACGTCAGCGCGACGAACCCGGCCAGCAGCACCACGAGGCCGAGGAACCCCGCCGACAACTGCCAGTTGCGCTGCCTCCAGTACGGTCCGGACTCCTCGGTCCGCCGTTGCCTGCGCATGAGCATCCCGCCCGTCCGCCCGCTCACGCGAAGACGAAGCTGACCAGCGGACCGGCGGTGGCGACCAGCACACAGCCGCCCAGCACCATGCCGAGACGGCTCATGTGCTCCGAGCTCTCGCCGCGCTTGAGGGAGACGGCCATCATCGCGCCGGTGACCAGCACGCCGAGCACGCCGGCCGCGGTACCCGCCCAGGCCACGATGCCGAGGACCGTGTTGACCTTGCCGGTCAGTTCGCCGGGGGCGTTGCTCACCGGTTGCGGCACACCGCCGGAGGGGGCCGGAGCGGCGGCCAGGATGTTGGAGGCTTCGAGGAGCAGTGAGGACATGGAGATCTCCGTGGAATGGGTGCCCCGCGTGCGCGGGACGGGGACGGTCGGTGGGGGAAGGCGCGCGCGGACCTACGGCCCGAGGAGGGACAGGTCGCCGAGGAACGACACGAGCGGCCCTGCGGTCGCTGCGACCAGGCAGGCGATGGTGACGAAGAAGACGCCGCGGAAGTGGACGCCGCCCTCGCCCGGTTCACCGCGGTTGAGCTGGACGGCCATGTTGATGCCGACGACCATCAGCCCGAAGACGCCGCCGGCCGAGGCGCACCAGGCGAGCAGATTGATGATCGTGTGCGCACCCTCGGGCGGGGTGTAGGTGTCGGCCAGGAAGCGGACACCGAGCAGGGGAGGGATCACGACACTGCCCCCTCGCCGTGGCGCGCGCCGCCCACCAGTTCGGCGAGCCGGTCGAGCTGCCGGGGCAGGACCTTCGGGGTGGCGCCGGTGCGCCATGCCGGTATCCACGGCACCCGCCGTACCGGGACGGCCGAGCGCAGCACGCGGATACGGCGCAGCAGACCGAGCGGCAGCCGGCCGGGGGCGTCGGCGACGAGGACCACGGCGAGCAGGTCGAGTCCCTGCGGGGCGCGCCCGTCCTTCAGCGCGCCGAGCGCCTGTGACACGGACCGCAGTCCGCGTGCGCTGGTCCGCCCGACGAGCACGATCCGGCGTGGCTCGCCACGCGCCGGGTCCGGCCAGCGGGCCCCGACGTCCGTCCCTCCGAGTACCTCGACCAGGGAGGTGACACCGGCGCCGCCGTGCGCCTTGACCCAGCCGACGTCGTCGCGCGACCGGCCCCGGACCGGGCCGGGGCGGCGAGGCTCGCCCCAGGCCGGTTCGGGGGAGGGGACGGCGGAGAGACGGCTCGGGGACTGCGGGGCGGACCGGGGCGCGGATCGCGGAGCGCTGTGGTCCGCCGCGGGCGCCGCTCCGGGGGCGGAGGCGGTGCTCTGAGCGGGGGCGGCGGTCCGTGCCGTCGCCGGGGCCTGCGCGGCCGCTGTGGCCTGTGCCGCGTCGGGGGCTTGCGCCGCGCCCGGGGCTTGCGTCGCCGCAGGGGTCTGCGTCGGCCCGGTGGCAGGCGCCTGCCCGGTGACCGGTGCCTGCGCGGTGGTCGGCGACTGCCCGGTGGCCGGTGTCGGCCCGGACCTGGGGGTGCTCGGCCCCCGGACCCAGCCTCCCGCCTGGACCGGCGGCCTTGCGGAAGACGTTTCCATGGCTGCCCCGCCCCCTTCTTGCCTCGTGTGTCCGCTGCTCTGACTCAATTTGGTTTCCACTGATTTGAACTTGTTTGTTCCGTGGCCCGTTTCGATCTCCCGAGCCGGTCGGACAGCACAACGGGCCGCCCAGGTACAGCGGTTCAAGGTGAGAGGAAGAAGGCGGACACCCATGGGCGTGGATCAGGGAGAGAAGGGCGGCGCGCCGCCCCGGGCGTCGGCCGGTCAGGACGAGGAGGGCGGGTCGAAGACCGCCAGGAACACGGCGATCGCCGCCGGGGGCGCCGGCTGCCTGCTCTTCCCGCTCGGCCTGGCCGGCGGGACCGTCATCGTCATCGTCTTCTGCGGGTTCGGCGTGCTGCTGGCCCCGCTCATCGCGATCTACCTGCTCTTCCACAGCATCTTCGGCGGCGGGGGCGGCGGCGACATCCCGGGCCCGAGCGACGCGAGTTCGGTACTGGCCGTCTTCCAGGGCGACGGCCAGGGCGACCTCGACACCTCGACGGTCCCCGAGGACCTGCTGGACCCCATCCAGAAGGCCGGCGCGGTGTGCAGCGCCATCGGCCCGATCGTGATCGCGTCCCAGATCGAGAAGGCGTCCGGCTTCAACGCCTCGTTGACCGGCCCGGACGGCAGACAGGGCATCTCGCAGCTGCTCCCCGCCGTCTTCACGCAGTACGGCAAGGACGACGACGGCAACGGCAAGACGTCCGCGCTGGACGCCAAGGACTCGATCATGGCCCAGGGGCGGTACATCTGCGATCTGGCCGGCCAGGCGCAGCAGTTGATCGACGCCAACGAGGCCGTCGGCAGCGTCCTGGATCTCGCCCTGGCCGGGTACGACGTGGGGATGGACGCCGTCCGCGCGGCCAAGGGCGTGCCGAAGACGGCCGAGGCGCAGGGGTATGTCGCGGCGGTCCGCGCCCAGTTCGCCAAGTACGCGGGGGTCGCGGCCATCCCGTCCGGCACGCCCACACCCACCGGTGTCCAGACCTCCCTGCCCACCGCCGTGCCCACCGAGTCCCTCTCCCCGACACCCGCTCCCTGAGGAGGACGGCCATGACCCGCTACGAAGTACTCATCTCCGACGAGGGGTTCGCCGTCGTCGACGGGGAGTCCCTCGTCCCCGCGACGGGGCAGTCCGTCCACGAGGCCGTACTGGACCGCCTCCAGCAGTACGCCGTCGAACGGGACGCCGCCGTCGAGGCGACCGTGAACGACGGCTCGGAGAGCGGCCAATTCGTCCTGGAGGTGTCTCCGGACGGCTCCAGCCGCCTGCTCGCCCCGACGGCGAAGGCTCAGTCCGAGCAGTCCGAGCAGTCCGAGCAGTCCGAGCGGCCGGATGTCGGATCCGTGCCGCGGGAGGCATCCCCGCCGCAGCCCGGCCCGGCCGACGAAAGCGCGGCTGGCGGGCCGCCCGAGGAGGGCCTGGCCAAGGGCAGCTCGGCCGGCGGTACGACCGAGGACAGCGCGGTCGGCGGTACGGCCGTCGCCACTGCCGTGGCCCGGGCTGCCGCCGCCGCACGGGCCGCCGCCCCGGCATCGGCCTTCGTACCGACCCTCGTACCGGCCGTGCTGCTCCCCTCGGAACTCGCCGGACCGATCGGCCGGATCAACGACCTCGCGGCCGCCGGACTGCTGGACGAGGCGTACGCGCTCGCGACCGAACTGCGCGAGAACCTGACCGAGGAGGCGGGCGCCGACGATCCGCACGCACTGGAGACGCGGGCCGTGGAGGCATACATCGCGCACCTGCGCGGCGATCACCGGCAGGCCGTCGTGCTGGCCCTGGCCGTCGCTCGGATCCGGTGCCGCGCCGGGGACCGGCGGGCGCCGGAGGACGTGGTGCGGGCGGCGGCCGCCTGGCAGTGGCTCGACGACGACCGCGCGGCCGCGGCACACGGGCGCGAACTGCTGCACATGTGGGACCAGTTGGACCACCACGGCGCGCTGTTGCCGGTCCACGGAGAGCTCGCCGGACGGGTCCGCAGACGGGTGGACGCGCTGGAGGAAGCCTGTCTCTGAGCCTTCCCGCACCTGCTGTGACCTGCGCGTATATCGCCGTCATCGCGATGTGGACCGGTTGTGGATCGCCCGTGGACGGCACATCGAACGAACGTGCATCGCCCGTCGCGACACTCCGAGCTCCAGGAGACCTGGCCCCCGGTCCGCCCACCGGGGGCCAGGTCACCCCGAAGAGCAGGAGCACACCATGAACGTGACGGTCATCGGATCGGCATGCGCCGTCTCCCCCGAGGAGCGGGCGCTGCGGGACCTCTACCTGCAACACGGCCCGGCGCTGTACTCGTACGTGCTGGGCATGCTGGGCGGGGACACCCACCGCGCCGAGGACATCCTCCAGGAGACGCTGCTGCGCTGCTGGAACAAGCGGACCCTGGCCGACGGCGAGGGCATGGCGGTGCGCCCCTGGATGTTCCGGATCGCCCGCAACCTCGTCATCGACGCGCATCGCACGCGGATGGCCCGGCCGGCCGAGATCGCCGGCGACACCTGGCTGGCCGACATGTGTGCCGAGGCCGACGACATCGAACGGATGCTGTCGTCGATGGTCGTACGGGACGCGCTGCGGTCGCTGACGCCGGCGCACCGTGAGGCACTCCGGGCGACGATCTTCGCGGACCGGACCACGCAGCAGGCGGCCGACGTCCTCGGCGTCCCGCAGGGCACGGTGAAGTCCCGGGTGTACTACGCCCTGCGCAGCCTGCGGACAGTGCTGGCGGACCACGGATTGAACTGAACACCCCTTGTCATACGGCCGGTTCAGCTCGGTCCTGGTCCTGGCCCTGGTCCAGCTCGTGCAGCCGGTGCCGTACCACGTCCGCCTCCGCGTGAGCGAGTTCCTCCAGCAGGGCGAGCGCCGCACCCAGCGCCGTACGCGCGGCGCCGCGGTCGCCGGTGGCGAGGTGGGCGTCCGTGAGATGACGCAGGACGTCGGCTTCCAGGAACCGGTCCCCGATTCCGTGGAACAGCCGCGCCGACACCTCGAAGTGCTCGATCGCCTCCGGGTACCGGGCGAGATGGTGCAGGGCGTAGCCGAGGGTGTCCTGCGTGGACGCCTCGCCGTAGGGGTCGCCCAGGTCCTGGTAGAGCACGATGGCCTCCGTGCAGCGTTCCAGGGCCTTCCCGTGCTCGCCGATCAGGATGTACGTCCACGCGACCTGGTTGAGCACACCGGCCTCGCCGCTGACGTCGTCCTCGGACCGGTACAGTTCGACGGCTCGCGCGTAGTGGTCGAGCGCCTCGTCGCGGCGGTCGGTCCGGTTGCACAGGTAGGCGAGGCCGCGATGGGCGCGGGCCTGGCCGCTGGGGTGGCCCGCCGCCAGGAACAGGCCGAGAGCGGCCTCGAGGTGTTCCCGTGCCTGCGCCGCGTGGTTGAGCTGCGAGTGCGCCACGCCCAGTCCGCACAGGGAGTACGCCTGTCCGGTCACGGAACCCAGCTTCCGGGCCGACCACAGCGCCGCGGTGTTGATCTCCAGCAGGTCGTGCCAGTAACCGAGCCGGTTGAAGTAGACGTCCAGGGCCGCGGCGATGCGCCAGGCGTGCGCGTCGAAACCGTGCGCGGCGGCGTGGGCGACGATCTCGCGCAGCACGTACCGCTCGGTGCGCAGCCACGCGGTCGCTCGGGCACGGTTGTTGAACCGCAGCGGAGCCACGTCCGTTGTGCTCGGCGGCAGGGGGATCCGCTCACGGAACGGATCGAGGACGACGGAGGCCTGGTGCGCGCTGAACAGGAAGTGGTCGTGCATCCTGAGCAGCGCCGCGCCGCGCGCCGGTTCGTCGTCCTCGGCGTGGGTGAGCTCCGTGGCGTACGCGCGCAGCAGGTCGTGGAAGTCGAACCGTCCGGGTGCCCGCTCGATGAGCAGACTCGCCCCGGTCAGCTCGGTCAGTACCGTGCGCACCCGGCGGGCGGGCACATCGGCCAGCGCGGCGGCCGCGTCGGTGGTGATGTCGGGGCCGGGGTGCAGGGCGAGGCGGCGGAAGAGACCGGCCGCCTCGGGGGAGAGCGCGCGGTAGGACCAGGAGAAGACGGCGCGGGCATCGGTGCCGAGGTCGCCGCCGGAGAAGGCGTCCAGACTGCCGTGGTCCTGGCGCAGTTCGGCGGCGATGTCGGCGAGCCGGAAGCCGGGGTGCAGGGCGGCGCGCGCTCCCACGATCGACAGTGCGAGCGGCAGCCTGGCGCACAGTCCGACGATGGCCCGGGCGGCCTCCGGCTCGGCGTCGACGCGTGCGTCGCCCAGCCGGCGGGCCAGCAGTTCGAGGGATTCCCCGGCGGACAGCGGGCCCAGCGTGAGCGGATGGGCGCCGTGCCGGGCCACCAGCCCGCTGAGCCGGCTGCGGCTGGTGACGACGACGAGACAGCCGGGGGCGGCGGGGAGCAGCGGCACGACCTGCTCGGTGTCGGCCGCGTTGTCCAGCACGATCAGGACCCGTCGGCCGGCCAGGACGCTGCGGAACAGGGCGGCCTGCGCGTCGAGCCCTTCGGGGACCGCCTGCTGGGCGATGCCGAGCGCCACGAGGAACGTCTCGATCGCCTCGCCCGGTTCCATCCGGGATGCGGACGGGTCGTAGCCGCGGAGGTTGACGTACAGGCTGCCGTCGGGGAACCGGTGGGCGGTTCGGTGGGCCCAGTGCACGGCGAGGGTCGTCTTGCCCGCACCGGCCATTCCGCTGATCAGACCGATCACCGTGGTCCGCGGATGCTCCCGGTGCGGCAGCAGCGCGGCGAAGTCCTCGAGTTGGGCCCGACGCCCGGTGAACATGGCGAGATCGGTGGGCAGTTGACTGGGCCGTACGATGGCAGCGGGACGGGCCGGATCGTCCTGGCCGGCCGTGCCGTCGTCGCCGTCGAAGTCCGGGTCGGGGCCGCCTGCTTCGTCCGCGAAGTCGGGGTCGGGGCCGTCCGCTGCGTCCGCGAAACCCGGACGGCCGGGGCCGGGATCAGGGCCGCCCGTTCCGCCGGTGGTGAGCGGGCCGGTCGAACCGCCGCCGCTCGTCGGTGTGCCGGAGAAGTCGAAGGGGCCCGGTGCCTCGGCGCGGGAGGGCGCCACCGGTGCGGGACCGTCCGCGAGGAGCCCGGCGTGCAGGGTGCGCAGGCGTGGGCCCGGTTCGATGCCGAGCCGCTCGGCGAGGATGCGGCGGGTGCGGTCGTACACGTCGAGCGCCTCCGCCCGGCGCCCGCTGCCGTACAGGGCGACGAGGAGCAGCTCGCAGAGCGTCTCGCGCAGCGGGTGCGTCTCGTACAGGGCGGTGATCTCCGGCAGCACCCGCGCGTGCCCGCCGAGGTCGACCTCGATGCGCAGCCGCGTCTCCAGGACGGCCAGCCGACGTTCCTCCAGCCGGCGCCGCTCGATCTCCGCATGCGGCCCCGGCACCCCGGCGAGCGGGACGCCCTCCCACAACTCGAGCGCGCTCGAAAGGAGTTGTACGGCGGCCAAGTCGTCGCCCGCGGCGCGCCGGGCCTCGGCCCGCCCGACGAAGTCCTCGAACCGGTCGATGTCGCCGATGACGGCGTCGCGGCTCAGGGCGTACCCGTCACCGAGGGAGACCACGAGCCGCGGTGCCTCGTTCAGGGGCCGGTCGGGTTCGAGGAGTCTGCGCAGCCGGGAGACGTAAGTCCGCAGCACGGAGACGGCCGCCGTCGGCGGTTCGGTGCCCCAGATCCCGTCCACGAGTTCGCCGACACCGACCGCCCGGCCGCGTCGCAGGAGCAGCAGGGCGAGGACGGCGCGCTGCTGGGGCGGTCCGAGCACCAGCTCCGTGTCGTGCCGCCAGGCGCGCAGCGGACCCAGCACACAGAACCGGAATGACTCCTTCGAACGTGCGTCCATCCGCAGGACAGTAGCCAACGAAGGCCTCGCCGTCAGGCGGAACGGTCGTTCCCGGACATGCGCCCGGCGACCTCGTCCGGAACCCGCGGTAACCGGGGTCCGTTTTCGAACGATCTTGCCTGGAGCGGGAACTGCGCGGGAGTGACGGCTGCTTCGCGGGAATGATGGGGATGTGTGCGCACGAGTGCTGGGGGGACGCAGTGGCCGTCTACGATCTGAAGAGCCGCCTGGTCGTCGGTATCGCTTCCAGCGCGCTGTTCGACCTGGCGGAGGCGGATGCCGTCTTCCGCGATGAGGGCGCGGACGCCTACCGCGCCTATCAGGAGGAGCACCTGGGCGACACGCTGGACCAAGGCGTCGCCTTCCCCTTCATCCGCAGACTGCTGTCCCTGAACGACCTCTCACCCGAGGACCCTCTGGTCGAGGTCGTCATCCTGTCCCGCAACGATCCCGACACCGGGCTGCGGGTCATGCGGTCCATCCAGTCGTACGGCCTGCCGATCAGCCGGGCCATCTTCATGCAGGGCCGCTCGCCCTATCACTTCATGCCCGCCCTGAACATGTCCCTGTTCCTGTCCGCGAACGAGGACGACGTACGCGAGGCCGTCGCGCTCGGGCTGCCCGCCGGCCGCGTGCTCGGCCCGGCAGTGGCCGACGAGGAGGACGACCGGGATCTGCGGATCGCGTTCGACTTCGACGGAGTCCTTGCAGACGACGCCTCGGAACAGATCTACCAGTCCGGCGGCATCGACGACTTTCGCTTCCATGAGACGACGAACGCCGCCACCCCGCACGACCCGGGCCCTCTGCGGGACTTCCTCGCAGGCGTCAACCGGGTCCAGCGGCGCGAGGAAGAACAGCGGGCAGCGGACGCCGACTACAGGATCCGCGTCCACGTCTCTCTCGTCACCGCCCGTGGCGCACCCACTCACGAACGCCCGGTGCGCAGCCTGAAGAACTGGGGTGTGACCGTCAACGACGCCTTCTTCCTCGGCGGCGTGGACAAGGGCACGATCATGGAGGTCCTCAGGCCCCACATCTTCTTCGACGACCAGGTCGGCCACCTGACCGGTACCGCCCGCAGCACGCCCAGCGTGCACATCCCCTTCGGGAAGATAAACGAACCGGACCGCTCGGAGTTCTAGTCCTGCGACTGGGATGTCGGGGCGCGGCGGACCGCCGAGACCAGTCCGCCGGGCTGTTCCTGTCGCTGCGGCGGGGTGCTGATCGGGCGGCCGTAGGCGGCGGCGCGTTCGCGCAGGGTGTGGGTGTCGGCCTCCCAGCCGTGTCCGGCCAGCCAGGCGACCGGGTCGTCGGGCATCTCCGAGACCCACAGGGACGCCGCCGATCCCGGCGCGGCGTCCGTGGCGAAGCGCTCGATCACGCCGGGCGAGCCCAGCGTCAGTCCCATCCGGCTGCCCGGCGCCGACTGTGTGCTGATCCGGGCCAGCAGCAGCTCCACCGCGTCCTGAGGCAGATAGATCAGCAGTCCTTCGGCGATCCACACGGTCGGTACGGCCGCATCGTGCCCTGCGGCGGCCAGCGCGGCCGGCCAGTCCTCACGCAGGTCCACCGCGACGGTGATCCGCTCGCAGCGGGCGACGGCCCGCTCCTGGCGCAGTACCGAAGCCTTGAAGTCCAATGGGACGGCGGTGTCGACCTCGAACAGCCGGGTGCCCTCGGGCCAGTCCATCCGAAAGGCCCGGCTGTCCATGCCGGCGCCGAGGAGCACGACCTGCCGGATACCGGACGCGCAGGCCTGCCGTACCAGGTCGTCGAGGAATTTCGTCCTGATGACGATGGAGAACGACACGGCCAGCCGGCGCAGTCGCGCCGCCTCGTCATCATCGGGCAGCGGCGTCGAGGAGGGCCACAGGCCGCCCGCGGCGGCGAAGGCCCGTGCCAGTGGGTCGCGGAACAGCGCGTTCTCCCGCTCGCTCTCCAGCGCCCGCACCCTGGCCACCCCTACCGCCGTGGCCCACACGCCCGACGGCCGCACCCGCTCCTGCCCATCAGTCATCGCGCCAGCCTAGACGAACGACGAACCTGTCCGCCTCGATCGGCGGAGGCGGTTCACCCGGCGCCGTGGTAACCGTGGTCCCTCCGGAACCTCATGGGATCGGTGCCGACTGCTCGGATGTGCCCGAACAGCAGGGACCGTACCGTTTGTCAGGAGATGCCTCGGTGATCACGACGGGCCCGGCACGGTTCAGTAGCTCCCGCATGCGCGCTGTGGTCGTAGCGTCCTCATGCCTGCCCGTCGTTCACTCGTTCGGTGTCGAGCCTGTCGGCAGGCACTCGCTCGATCCGGGTCCAGCCCCTCCAGCCACGTTCCTTCAGTATGGCCAGCACCAGTTCGGCATTCGGTGCGGACTCGAGCACGGCCGAGTCCATCAGGTCGACGAACTGGTCGTCCAAGCCGTCGGCACCCCCCACCTCGCCGGCCTCCACGGCGCGAATCATCAGACGTTCCAGGATGTCGGCGATCTCGACGATCCGCGGATCGTCGGCCGGCCAGTCGAACCCCCCGGTGAAGAAGCTGTAGAGCCTCACCATGTCGGGGTCGTCCAGCTCCTCGTGCTTCTTGGCGATCACGGAGTCGATCAGATGCGGCACCTGCGCGGCGATCATGATCCAGGCATCCCGCTCCAGCTCGATGTACGGCTCCCCGACGCCGAGGCCGCGCAGCCGGTCGAGGTAGCCCACGACGCTCGGCGGCAGCGCCAGGTGCTCTCCGGTGGCGAGGCGGGCGAGTCGGCTGCGGGTGTCCTGCAGCCGCCGGATCTCGGCGCGCAGATGCTTGTCGATCTCCTGGACGCCGTCGGCGAACTCCTGCGGGCCGGCGCCGAGGAGTTCCTGCACCCTGGCCAGCGGTACGCCGGCATCGGCCAGGGTGTGGATCCGGATCAGCCGCACGACCGCGGCGGCATCGTAGGTCCGGTACCCGGACCGGTTGCGCTCGGGCTCGGGCAGCAGCCCGATCTTGTGGTAGTGGCGTACCGCCCGTACCGTCACCCCGGCGTACGCCGCGAGCTGGCTGATGGTGAGCATGGATCCCAGCCTGCCTCAGGCGATCTTCCGGCGGTAGGCGGCCATCGCGAAGACGTACGCCACGACCAGGATGCCCGTGCACCACGCGAGCGCGGTCCAGATGTCGCCGCCGACCGGACGGCCCGTGAACAGAGCACGGATCGTGTTGACGATCGATGTCACCGGCTGATGCTCGGCGAACCAGCGCACCGGGCCGGGCATCGTCTTCGTGGGCACGAACGCCGAGCTGACGAACGGCAGGAAGATCAGCGGGTAGGCGAACGCGCCCGCTCCCTCGACCGACGACGCGGAGAGCCCGGGGATCACGGCGAGCCAGGTCAGCGCCAGGGTGAACAGGAGCAGGATGCCGGCGATCGCGAGCCATGCCGTCACTCCCGCCCCTGAGCGGAAGCCCATGAGCACAGCGACGCCCACGACGAGCACGAGCGCGATCAGGTTGGCGACCAGCGAGGTGACGACATGGGCCCACAGCAGTCCCGACCGCGCGATCGGCATGGACTGGAACCGCTCGAAGATCCCGCTCTTCACATCGGTGAACAGCCGGAAGGCGGTGTAGGAGACGCCGGATGCGATGGTCATGAGCAGGATGCCGGGCAGCATGTAGTTCACGTACGGAACCTGCCCGGTGTCGATGGCACCGCCGAACACGTAGACGAACATCAGCATCATGGCGACCGGGGTGATGACGGTCGTGATGATGGTGTCCATGCTGCGTGTGACATGGCGCAGGGTCCGCCCCGTGAGCGCGGCGGTGTCGCTGAAGAAGTACGCGGTCATTTCCGTCCCCCCGTGGTCACGCCCGTGGCGTCGCTCTTGTCGCCGGCGCCGACGACGGCGAGGAAGATCTCCTCCAGGGTCGGCTGCTTCTCGACGTACTCGACCTTGGCGGGCGGGAAGAGCCGCTTGAGCTCGGCGAGGGTGCCGTTCACGATGATCCTGCCCTGGTGGAGGATCGCGATCCGGTCGGCCAGCTGCTCGGCCTCTTCCAGGTACTGCGTGGTCAGCAGCACCGTCGTTCCGTTTCCGGCGAGTTCCCTGACCGCCTCCCACACCTCGATGCGGGCCTCGGGGTCGAGTCCGGCCGTCGGCTCGTCCAGGAAGATCACCGGCGAATTCCCTACGAGACTCATCGCGATGTCCAGCCGGCGGCGCATCCCGCCCGAATACGTGGCGACCCGCCGCGCGCCCGCCTCGCTCAGCGAGAACCGCCGCAGCAGGTCGTCCGCGATCCCGCCCGGGTCCTCGAGGTGGCGCAGCCTGGCGACGAGGACGAGGTTCTCCCGGCCGCTGAGGATCTCGTCGACGGCCGCGAACTGCCCGGTGAGACTGATGGACTCCCGCACGTTCGCCGGTTGCGTGGCGACGTCGAAGCCATTGACGCCCGCCGTCCCCGCGTCGGCCGTCAGGAGCGTGGCGAGGATCCTCACGGTCGTGGTCTTGCCCGCTCCGTTGGAGCCGAGCAGGGCGAAGATGCTGCCCGGCGCCACGCCGAAGTCCACGCCGCGCAGCACTTCGAGCTTCCCGTACGACTTCTGCAGACCCTGTACGCGAATCGCCGGACCGGCGATCGATGGGGCTGTCATGCTCATCTGCCTCCTTCACGGAACTGTTCCGGGCGACTGCGCGGAAGCTCCTGCCGGAAGGATGGAGGGTTGCCCCAGCGTCAAGGTCAAGCCCGCTCCGACCACGTGATCCGGATCGCGTTGACCTCATGTGGCACACAGCCGGGCTCACCCGACGTGCGCTCAGCGGCCCCGCCGGAACCAGCCGCGACGGGTGGGCGACACCGGTTCGGGCTGCGCGGCGCCGAACGGCGGAAGGGTCTTGAAGCCGTCGTCCAGGACTACGGTCGGGCCGATCCGTCGGAGGGCGCCGCGGACCAGGGACAGCGGGTGGGACGGGAACTGCTCGTCCCACTCCTTGTGATCGGCGACGTGGTACGGCAGCGGGAGTTCGAGATCCGGCGCGTACGGATGCGCCTGGAAGTAGTCGGCGGGACCGACCCGGTCGAGGATCACGGCTTCGCGCAGGCCGGTCATCCCGCTCTCGGCAGCCTGGATCTTGACTACCGTGCTGCACCGGTCCCTAATCGCCATCATGGCGGACATCATTGCGGCCGCCCTTCCCGATTTTCGAGCCGGGGTGGCCGGCGAGCGGGCGGTCCTGACCGGCTTGTGCCGTCTGTGACGGTGCGAGCGTTCGGCGATGCCGCTCGACTCTGCCGCGACCGCGTTCTTCGGCCCGGCTCGGTCAGTGCTCTTCGGACCGGTGTACGAGGTCGCTGGGATCCGTGTTGGCGCCGCAGAGGACGACGCAGATCTTCTCGCCCGGACCGGGCCGGTAGCCGTGGCCCGGTGCAGTGGTCCGGCCGGGCCGGTCCGCGGAGGTGAGGGCGGCGAGAGCGGTGGCCGCACCGTGTTCCACCGCCACCTTGCGGTGGTCCCACAGGGCCTGTCGGGCGCGGACGATCTCGGCGTCCGGTACGAGCACGGAGTGCACTTCGTCCTGCCGGGCGGCGTGCAGGGCCATGGCGGAGACGCGGCGTGCGCCGAGGGAGTCGGCGGCGACCGAGTCCACGGTGACATCGGTGACGGTGCCGGCCCGGAGTGCGGCGTCGAGGGCGCGGCAGTTCTCGGGTTCGACCGCGACCGTGCGGATGCCGTGGTGCCGGGCGGCGGTGGCCACTCCGGCGAACAGGCCTCCGCCGCCGACCGCGACCACCACGGTGTCCAGGCCGGGAATGTGGTGGCGGATCTCGTCCAGCAGAGTGCCGGCCCCGGCGGCGATGAGCGGATGGTCGTAGGCGTGACTCGCCAGGGCGCCCGTGGTGTTCGTGAACTCCTCACAGGCCGCGAGGGCTTCGGCGTACTCGGAGCCGACGAGGCGCACGTCGGCGCCGTAGCCCCGCAGCTTGGCCACCTTCACCGCCGGGGCGTTGGCCGGCAGGAAGACGGTGGCCCGCACTCCCTGTTGCTGCGCAGCCCAGGCGCACGCCAGTCCGGCGTTGCCGCCGGAGGCGATGGTGACTCCGGCGTCGGGGAAGGTGCCTGCTTCGCGGTGGGCCCGGATGAAGTTCTGGGCGCCGCGGGCTTTGAAACTTCCGGTGTGCTGCATGAACTCGAGGGCCAGCCATACCTGGCAGGGTTCCTCGGGCCGGTCGTCGGTGGGGTAGCGGCGGGCGGTGCGGACGGTACCCGGGTCCACTGGGGCGACGGCGACGGGCCGGACGCGTCCGGCGATCCGGTCGGTGGCGGCCTTGACGTCGCCGTAGGTGAGGGCGTGCATGGTGTTGCTCCAGTCAGGGTCGGGACCAGGCGATGAGCCGGCCGGGCTGAACAGCAGCGCGTCGCCCGCAGGGGTCAGGCACACGTATCGCCGGCGCTCGACCGTCGCGGACCGGCAGCCGTCGGCCGCCGGAACCGACCCGCGTCGAGACGCCGGAACTGCCGGCATGTCGCCTCCGCGCGGGACGGTGAGCCTAGCGTGGCGATACGATGTACCGTACGCTGACTCGCATGCCTAGGCAATCCGCTTCCCTGGACCTCGCCACCCCTCGGCACATCGCCGAAACAGCCCTCCGGATCGTGGACCAGGACGGGCATACCGCCCTCAGTTTCCGCACCCTGGCCGCGGCGTTGGACATCTCCGTCGCCGCACTCCAGCGCCGCTGCACCGACCTGGCCGGCCTGCTGGACCTGGTCACCGACCAGCTGGCCGCCCGTCTGCCGCAGATCCCCGCCGACGCCGACTGGGCCAGTGCCACCGAGCAGCGGTTCAGCGCGCTGTACGAGCTGCTCACGGCCCATCCGGGCTTGGTCGCCCTGCGCGGCGCGCGGCCCTGGCTCGGCCCGCAGCTCCTCAAACGGCTGGTGGAGCCGCAACTCGCCCACTCCCTCAAGGCCGGCATGACACCCGAGGCGGCGATCGTCACCTACCGGCGGCTGTACCTGCTCACGCTCGGCAGCGCGAGCTTCGTGGATCACCGAGATCCGAAGACCGCCCAGACCACCACCCGCCAGGCACTGGCCGCGCTCGACCCCGAGGAGTTCCCGGAGCTGACAGGCCACCTGCCGGCACTCCTGCCCGCCCTGGTCGACCACGAGGTCTACTACGGCGCCCTCCGTCAGCTGATCGACGCCGCCGTGCCGGCACGGGTCGGCGCCGAGGGGAGCTATCGGTATGTGGGGCCGCCTGAGCTGCGGGCCCTCGTCCGGCCGGAGGCCGAGGGCCGAAGCATGCGCTCGGCGGCGGACTTCGACGACTGGGTATCGACTCTGACCGCCGTGGAACTGGCTGAGCCCTTCACGTTCGTCGTCGACTCGGCGGGTGTGCTGCGACTGGCGCCGCGCCGGAGCGAGCACGTGATCTGTGCCGGCGGTGGCCCTGTTCTGGGTGCCGGGGAGATGAGTTTCCGCACGGAGGGCGGGCGGTGGACGGTCGGTGAGGTGAGCAATCAGTCGACCGGATACTGCCCGGACGTCAGCTCGTGGGCGGCTGTCGCGCGGGCTCTGGACGCAGCTGGGATTGACCATCCAGCCGGCTTCACCCATGAAGTGCTGTTCCGGCGCTGTCCCGCCTGCGATCAGCTGAACATCGTTCGCGACGAGCATTTCGTCTGCGTCTTCTGTGACGAGGAACTGCCGCAGGAATGGAACGTGGACAGGCCCTAGTGGGCCTGGGGCTTGGCAGTGGGTTCCGGGACTGTCCGTGATCACCTGGTGGTCGCGTTCAAGCGTGATACGCAAGTCGTCACGATCCAGGAGGATTCAGGTGAGCACGAGCGGGGCCCACACGGCAGCTTTCTTCCGCGAGATCGCTCGGACTCGTACCGTTTGGTGGGTTCGAGACGACGATGGCTGCCCGACCCCGGTCTCAAGTTCCGGCCACCCAGCCTTCCCCTATTGGTCGTCGGAAACCCGTGCGCAGCGCGCGGCTCAACTATGGGGTCCGCAATTTCGGGCTGTCTCAATGCCGTTGGATCACTGGCGAAGCGCGGCTTTGCCGGATCTGGCCGAGGACGACGTCCGGGTAGGGATCAACTGGAGTGGACAGCGCCTGACCGGATGGGACTTCACTGTCGGCGAAGTGGTCAATCGCCTCGTTCACGCGCTCGGCGAGCCACCGTACGACCGGTAGATTCGGGGTTCCGGCTTGAGCCCACCCCGGTCGCCTACTGGTCGACGGTGAAGATCACCGCGCTGCCGTTCCGTGCCGCGGTGCGGTAGAAGTCCTTCAGTCCCGGCAGGAACGCCTGGGTGTACGCGATGTCCTCGGCGTTGCCGGTGCCCTGGTAGTCGTTGAACGTCAGTGCGGCGAAGCGGTTGCTCAGCCAGTCGTCATCCACGGGTTCGAGGGCCGCCGCGACCTCGTGGACCTGCTCCGGGGCGACGTAACAGACGATGTAGTCGTCGCCCTCGTGCAGGGGTACTCCACCGAGGATGACGTGCGACAAGGGGTACTCGCCGTTCTCGAAGGCGAGATCACCGTCCGTGAAGCAGCGGTGCAGTGCGTCCCAGGACTTGTCGAGCTCGCAGAGATGGTCCAGGTCCCAACGCTCCTCGACCTCTTCGACCAGCTCGAGGACCGTGTCATCGTCCCGGCAGGCCAGGAAGCGTTCGGCATCCTGGGCGCCCAGGGCGAAAAGCACCGCGCGAGCCGCCATCGTGTTCTCCCACCGCCGTGACGATTTCGTTCGGCGTGATCCAACCACACGACCGCCCGGTGGATGCGTGCGCGTCCCGCTGTCGTCCCGCCTGCTGTTCGGCCCCGGGCTGAG
Organism: Streptomyces sp. NPDC002265; assembly: GCF_040296125.1. Classification (NCBI taxonomy): domain Bacteria; kingdom Bacillati; phylum Actinomycetota; class Actinomycetes; order Kitasatosporales; family Streptomycetaceae; genus Streptomyces; species Streptomyces sp. NPDC002265. The sequence goes on from NZ_JBEOWS010000150.1 coordinate 18,313, forward strand.
CGAGCTCCTTGCTCAAGTCACGCCACACGCCGTCGTCCTGGCCTGAGTCGCCGGCATCAACCCGTGGTGCGAGGCCGAACGGAGGCAGCGGCTTCCGCCGCGGCCTGGAAGTCGAGGACGGCCCCGCCGTGGTCCCTCGCCCAGTTCGTCAGGACCTCGATGGGCTCGACGAGGGTCCGGCCGAGGTCGGTGAGGCTGTACTCGACCCGCCGCGGCGCTTCGGCATGGCGTGCGACCAGGCCGTACTGCTGCAGCCGGCGCAGCGTCTGGGTGAGGACCTTGCGCGAGACACCGCCGATGAGTTCGACGAGCTCACCGTGCCTGCGCGGCTGTTGGCTGAGCCCGAAGAGCACCAGCACGGCCCATTTGTCGGCGATGATCTCGACCGCCAGGCGCGTGGGGCAGTCGGCGAGGAAGGCGGGTCCAGCCACGTTCTGCATGACAATCGAAGGTACCAGGAGGTAACGCACGGCTCCGTAACGTCCTTCGCGAGCAAGGAAATCAGCACCAGATGCGAAGGGGTCACCATGCCACGAGTTGTCGTGTTCGACGAGTTCGGCGGACCGGATGTCCTGCACGTGGTGGAGGAGCCGATGGTCGAGCCCGCAGCCGGCGAGGTACGGGTCAGGATCGAGGCGTTCGCCGTCAACCCGCTCGACCGGATGATGCGTTCCGGTACCTCGCCGGCGAACGTCCCCCTGCCGCACGCTCGCCTCGGCGTCGAGGGAACCGGCGTCGTCGACGCGCTGGGCCCCGAGGTCACCGGGCTGGACATCGGCGATCCGGTCATCCTCGCGGCCATTCCGGACGCGAGCGCCAGGGGCAGCTACGCCGAATACACCACCGTCCCCGCGAGCCAGGTCGTCGCCCGCCCGGCCGGGCTCGCGATCACGGAGGCGGCTGCGATCTGGGTCGCCTATTCCACCGCGTACGGCGCACTCGTCGAGAAGGCGAGGATGCGGCCTGGCGACCACGTCCTCATCACGGCCGCGTCCGGCGGTGTCGGCCGGGCGGCGATACAGATCGCCCGTCAGATCGGTGCCGTGCCCATCGCTCTCACTCGGCACACCGCGAGGACGGACGATCTGCTGGCCGCCGGTGCCGCCGCGGTCATCGCCACCGACCAGATGGACGTCGTCGACGCCGTCCGCCACCACACCGGCGGGACCGGCGCCGACATCGTCCTCGATCTTGTCATGGGCCCCGGTCAGCAGAGTCTTGTGCAGGCGGCCCGACCTGGCGGAACCCTGGTCGCCGCGGGTTTCCTGGACCCCCGGCCCACACCGTTCCCGAGCGGTCCGCCGCTCACGATCTTCAGCTACCGAAGTTTCGAGCACACCCTCGACGCCGTCGTGGTCAGGCGCATGGCGGCCTTCCTGAACGCCGGTGTGCGCCTGGGTGCACTGCGGCCCGCCCTCGACAGGGTGTTCACCCTCGACGACGTCGTCGAGGCACACCGTCACCTCGAGAAGGGGCTCCACGCCGGAAGGAAGATCGTCGTCACGGTCTAGGTGCGTCGAGCACGACAGTTGTCGACGCCCGTGGGGTGTGTGGTCAAGAGGGCCGTGTCATCCGGGCGTTGGAAGTCATTCAGCGATGGTGGGCGAGCGCAGGGCAGTGTCCAGCAGGCGGATCAGCTCGCCGACCCGTCCACCGCCGGCTGGTGGCGCCGGGAAGCGTTCGAGTACGTCCACGACGGCCGGTGACGCACGGTGCACTGCTCGGTCGACATGTTCGGCACCCGTGCCCGGATCCTGGCCGGGGACGAGTTCGGCCGCTCGTGCCGCGTGAGCGGCGGCTCCGAGGATGTGCTTGACCTGGGTGGCTTTGGCCAGCGGGTGCAAGTAGGCGGCGCCTGCGGCGGACATCGCTGCCCGAGCCGCCTCACCCGCAGCCGCAGTGTCCGCACTCTTGGCTGCCTTGAGGGCCGCCCAAGCCGTGTCGCGCAAGGCCTTGCCTCGCTCACCACCCCGAGCGAACTCCCACGCGGCGCTGATGGCGTCTCGGGGCCGCGAGTCGTCGGGCTGATCGGCCTCGAACACGTCGAGCACCGCTTCCGCGCACGCCGCGGCGAATGCGGTGACATCACGAAGGTCCTGCTTGCTCAGGGCGATCTCGCTCTCGTCCTCTGCCATGAATCCATCCTCGAGCATGGCACTGGACGGCGAGGCGGCAGGGGAGCTGCGGGCTGCCGGTCGTGGTCGGGCCGCTTCGGCCGGCCGCTGCGGGTGTCCTTCGAGGACCAGCGGTTTTCGGTGCCGTGAGTGGTCGCCTATCACGGCTCGCCTCGACGCATCCGTAGCGACACGCCGGTATCGAGTGGCCGTGAGCGCTCAAAGATCCACCGAAGGGACTAACCGTAGATCAAAGTGCTGCTTGCGACGGTGATCTGACCGCGTGTCGGCTTCGGAAAAAGCCGCAAATACCCCGATTGGCCCCCTCCTGCTGATCTTTCAATATGACCAATATGTCGCCTATGGGTAAGTTCGATCGCAAGCCGACTGACGGGTCGGCATCCCTGAAACAGGAGACAGTGAGATGAAGCTTCGTTCCAAGGCGGTCGCCGCCACTGTTACGGCCGCCGCGGCTCTGGCCGCGACCGGCATCACCTACGCCTCGGCCGCGTCCGCCCCGGCCGAGTCCGCTGCGGCTCCCCAGGTGGCCCCGGTCACCCAGGCGGCTCCGGCCGCCAAGGCGGCACCGGCTCCTCAGGCGGCTCCGGCCGTCGCGGACCTGCCCGACGGCCGCGGCGGCGGGCAGAACGGCGACGACGGCGGACGTGACGGGGGCGACGACGGCGGTCGCGGCGGTGGAGGCGGCCGGGGCGGCGACGGAGGCGGCCACGGCGGTAACGGGTACCGGGGAGAGGGGGGCCGCATCTTCATCAACGAGCGGTCGTACTCCGCTTACCCCGGTGACTGCATCACCGTGGTCAGCGGCCTGGGCGCATGGAGCCTGAACGTCCGCAACGAATCCCGTCGGACCGTCGAGGTCTTCCGGGGTGCGGTCTGCGACAACGGCGCTCCCGTCGCCACCGTCGGCCCCTGGAGCTCCAGCGACGGTGTGCACCCGGGCCGCACCCGTGCCGTCGACA
>NZ_JBEOWS010000151.1:0-21399 GCF_040296125.1 Streptomyces sp. NPDC002265
GCCACACGGTGGCGCTGTTCCCCAACCGGGCGGGGGCCGTGCTGATCATGGCGGCGACGTCGGGACTGCCGGCGTGCGGGGCGGGCGGGGTGCCGCCCGTGCCGGGCACCCGGCCCGCGCCGACGGCACGCTCGCAACCCGCGCAGGCAGCACACCCGGTTGCACGCCGGGGCGCGCGCTCCGCCGTACGCCGGGCCCTGCGGCCGCTGACCGCTCATGCCCCGTCCAGGGGACCGCTGTCCGCGGTGATGCGGCGCGCCATCGACGTCGGTGTGCCGGCCGGCCTGGTGCTGGGCTGGCATGCGGCCGTCGCGCGTCCCGTACGGTCCTTGACCACGGTGGCGCGCCTCGCGCTGCCCCTGCTGCTGATCGTCGTGGCCCTGAGCGCGTGGACCACCCTCGACCGCTTCCACAGCGAGCCGCAGAGGATCGGTGTCCCGGCCGCTCTGACCGTCCACACCCGCCAGGGACTCGGCGATGCGGACGTACGCGGCCTGCTGCGCCGCGATCCGCAGGTCGCCGCCGTCTACCCGGGCGTCGAGGTGGCCGCGCTGGTGCCGGGGCAGACCGCCACCATCGCGCTGCGCGGCCTCGGCACCGCCCGTTCCCCCTACCCCTACACCGTCGCCGAGGGCCGCTCCCCCCGTGCCGGTGACGAGGCCGTGGCCGGTCAGGGCCTGCTCGACCTGCTGAACGTGCGGGTCGGCGACTGGGTCCGCATGACCGTCGGCGACCAGCCGCAGATCCTGCACATCGTGGGCCGCAGCATCGAACCCGAGAACGCCGGCCGTGTCATCTCCACCTCGCTCGACACCCTGCGCGAGAACGACCCGCGTATCACCCCGGCGCTCTACCAGCTGCGCCTGCGGCCCGGCGCGGACCCGCACACCGTCGCCCGGCGCCTGACCGTCGCGGCCCACGACGAGCTGGACGTGCACGCGGCGGCCAACCCGGCCGACGAGCTGTCGCCGCTGCGCGGGGTCGTGGCCGGCCTCGTTCTCGTCCTGGCCCTGATCGGTCTGGTGGAGCTGCTCACGGCGATCGGCGGCTCGGTCCGCGAGAGCGAGCGCGACCTGTTGGCGCTGAAGGCCATCGGCCTGTCGCCGCGGCAGATCACCGCGGTCACGATGACGGCCACGGGCTGTACGGCGCTGGCGGCGTTCCTCGCCGCGGCCGCCGTCGGGGTGCCGCTCGCGCTCTGGCTGATCGACCGGCAGGGCGTGTCGAGCGGAATCGGGGCGGGCATCGCGCAGAGCCCTCCGGGGGCACTGCTGCTGGCCCTCGGGGCCGCCACCGTGCTGGGCGCGGTCGCTCTCGCAGCGCTCCCCGCAGCGCGTGCGGCGCGGCGCCGGCTCGCCGACACCCTGGCGGCGGTCGCCTGAGCCGGGCCCGCCGCGCGCGGGAGCGCCCGGCGCCGATCCGAAGCCGGGCTCAGGGAAGGTCCTACCCCGGCCCGAAGCCGGACTCAGGAAAGGTCCTGCTCCGACCAGATCGACTTTCCCGAGCCGGTGTACCGGTAGCCCCAGCGCTGGGACGCCTGGGCGACGAGGAAGAGGCCGCGTCCGCCCTCGTCGGTGGTCCTGGCATGGCGCAGCCGCGGGGAGGTGCTGTTGGCGTCGATCACTTCGCAGGTGAGAGCGCTGTGGCGGATCAGGCGCAGCCGGATCGGTGGGGAGCCGTAGCGGATGGCGTTGGTGACGAGCTCGCTGACGATGAGTTCCGTGGTGAACTGCAGCTCGTGCAGACCCCATCCCTCCAGCTGGCGGTTGGCGAGTGCGCGGGCCTGACGCACGGCCGCCGGGTCGTCCGGGATGTCCCAGGTGGCGACGTCTGCGGACGGGAATGACGTGGGCTTGACGAGCAGAAGGGCGGCGTCGTCCTCGAGGGGGCGGGAGAGCAGGGCGTCGACCGTCGCGTCGCACAGTTCCTCCAGGGAGGTGTCCGTGTCGCGCAGGACCGAGCGCAGCCGGGCGACCCCCTCGTCCATCTCCTGGTCGCGGTTGTCGACGAGTCCGTCGGTGAAGAAGGCCAGGAGGCTGCCGTCGGGGCAGGGGATCTCGGCGGCCTCGAAGGGGGTGTCTCCGACGCCCAGCGGAGAACTCATGGGGAGATCGGGCGTGGCGGTGGTGCCGTCGGGCTGCATGATCACCGGTGCGGGGTGGCCCGCGCGGGCGATCGTGCAGGTGCGGGCGACGGGGTCGTAGACGGCGTACAGGCAGGTCGCGCCGATGGTGCCGGGGAGGCTCACGTCGCCTTCGGTGCAGTCCTTGCGGGCCGGCTGTTCCTGGTACAGGCTCGTGACGAAGTCGTCCAGATGGGCGAGGAGTTCGTCCGGAGGAAGGTCCATGGCGGCGAGTGTGTGGACGGCGGCGCGCAGGCGGCCCATGGCGGCGGCCGCGCTGACGCCGTGTCCCACCACATCGCCGACGACCAGGGCGACGCGCGCCCCGGACAGCGGGATCACGTCGACCCAGTCGCCGCCGACGCCCGCTTCCTGGGAGGCGGGGAAGTAGCGCCAGGCGACGTCGACGGCCTCATCCGGGCCGAGTCGTCCGGGCAGCAGGCTCCGTTGCAACGACAGGGAGATCCGGCGCTCCTGCGTGAAGCGGTGGGCGGCGGCCAGCGCGGAGCTCGCGTGGACGGCGAACTCCTCGGCGACTTGGAGGTCCTCGTCGCTGAAGGGCTGGCCGTCGGCGGCTCTCATGAACGTGGCCAGGCCCAGTGCCGTGCCGCCGGAGGAGAGCGGGACCGTGATGGATGAGTGGAAGCCGTGGCCGTGGATCAACTTCGAGCGCCCGGGGGCGCCTTGCGCCCACTGGCTCGACATGGCGTCCAGGGGTGATTCCAGGATGCCCGCGCCGGTGGCGAGGCTCTGTGCGACGCCGGGCGAGGACCGGTAGACGACAGGGCTGCCGATTCCGCCGAGGGCGGTCGCTCGGACTCCGCTGCCGGCCTTGTGCCCGGCGTGCTGGAGGAAGAGGGCGCCCTCGGCGCAGGCAGCAGTTTCCGTGCCCCGGACGACGGAGTCCAGGAGGTCGATGGTCACCAGATCTGCGAAGTCCGGTACGCAGATCTCCGACAGCTCCTGGGCGGTCTGCATGAGATCGAGCTGTTTGCCGCAGGCGCGAGCCCGGCTCAGCATCAGCTCTCGCCTGCGCCTCTTCCAGCGCTCGGTGACGTCGATCACGAGGTAGCACAGCCCGATGGGTTCGCCCAGCCGGTCCTCCATGCGGAAGAAGGAGGCGGAGTACATGTGCTCGCCGGTGGGGTCCGACAAGATGGGGCCGCGGTACTCGAAGTCGATCAGCGGCTCGCCCGTCTCCAGGACCCGTCGCATCTTCGCCTCGCCGGCGGCCACTTGCCCGGCGGGAAACACGGCGCTGACGGTGCGTCCGATCCGGTCGGGCGCGCCGGAGGTGCGCACCAGGGCCTCGTTGATCCACACGTATCTCAGGCTCGTGTCCATCACGGCCATACCGATGGGTGAGTGTGAGAGCAGGCCGTCCAGCAGGGAGCGGTTCACGCTCCGGAGCGCACCGTCACCGGGGTCGGGGACGGATGCCGTCATCAGCCATTGCGCGCGGCCTGAGGGGTCCGGCATCGCGCACATGCGGACGCCCAGCTCAAGATCGTGGCCGGAAGCGTGCCGAAGCCGTGCGATCCCACTCCACTCGCCGCTACCGGGACGGGGCGGAGCGCCGCCCGCCGGGGTGAGTACCGCGTCGGCGGAGTGGCCCAGGATGTCGCTCGCCCGGTGGCCGAGCAGCGACTCGGCCGCCTCTGACCAGCCGATGACGTTACCCGCGCCGTCCAGGAGGGCCGCAGCCGATTGGCCGGTGGGGACAGACGGCTGCTGGGGAGGGGGCGCTTCTGTCATTCGGAGACGCCGCCATCACTTTCCGTCGATTCGGGCAATGTTCACAATCCGTGCAAATATTCCACTCCCGCGCCAGTCTGCATCATCGCGCCCTCGATCGCCAAGGAGGAGACACCGGCGCGCCGCGTTCGGCGACGCTTCGGCTCCGGCGCCGAGCAGTGCGACCTCGGGGGAGGCATGGGCGACGCGGAAGGCGCCGAAGACGTGTGCGCGTGCCGCCGCCGTCATCGCGTTCCGGGGCGACGTGGTCCGTCCTGGGCAACGGCGCAATCTTCCGAGATCAGCTTTCCGGATATCCCCAAAGGGCATCGTTGTTGACCTTGCCGCCGTTCTCTCAGCAAGGTCCTTCCGGTCAGAATGAGTGCGGCCTGGGCAGCTCGTGAAAGCAGGGGATGCACCTGATCGCGTGGATCGGCTTCGACGCCGAGGGGACGCCGATCGGCCACGACGGGCCGCTGACGGTGATCCCAGGTCCGGTCTGCGTCGGCTCGGCGGCACTCGGTCTGCGCCTGGCGGACGTGCAGCACACCCTGCGGGGACCGGTCGCTGCCGGCGCTGTCATGGCGGGTGACGTCGTCGGCGCTCACGCGCCGGGCATGGCCGCCGTGAACCCTCATGCCGGGGTCCACTCGTCGGCCGGTGCCGCACTGGTTTCGGCTCTGCTGTCCGCGGTCGGTACGACAGCCGCACGGTGGCTGACGGTGCCACTCGGTGCCAAGGCAAAGGCCGCGGGCGCCTCCCTACTGATCGGGTCCGTGCTCTGCTCCGCCCAGTACACCGATCTAACGGCCGTGACCGTTGGCCCCGGTGCAGGGAGCGGTCAGGGCGGAGGTCCGGGCGGAGCCGCTCTCACCGTCCCGCTGGCCACCGTACTGGTTCTGGTTGTCCTCACCGTGGCGTTCAACCCGTACATCACACCGGTCCAGGACGTGCACGACGCCCCGGCTCAAGCGACATCGGTATCAGCCCACTGCGACGAGGAGAAGGGGTCTCCGCTTCGTCACCGGTGAACCGGAGGCGAATGAGGCCCGCCGGAGCGGCACTTGCCGATGGTCCCACCCCTGGGGAACGACACATCACAGCGCGCCTATGCGCATCGCGTACGCCACCGCGTGGGTCCGGTTCCGCAGGTTCAGGCGCCTGGTCACCGCGAAGATGATGTTCTTGATGGTGCGTTCGGAGTAGTTGAGCTTGGCGGCGATCTCCGTGGTGTCCAGGCCCTCCGCGAGCAGACGGAGAACCTCGACTTCACGGCCTTCGAACCCACCGGGGAGGATCGACCCCGTCGGATCGCGCAGCAGCGTGCGCAATTCCTCGATCAGCGATCTCAGCAGTTCTCCCGGCATCTGGGCGCTGCCTGCCCGGCTGCTGAGCACGGCCTGCACGATCTCCGGGAAGCCGGTGTGCGCCCGGGGCAGCACACTGACCAGGCCGTGCCGCACCGCCCGGGCCAGCCGCGGTCTGCTGATGCGGTCGGCGACCAGCACGATCCGCATCTCCGGGTTGGACGAGACGGCCGACGCCTCCTCCATCCAGGACATGGTCTCCTCCGTCACCTCGTTGGCCAGGACGAGGACGACATCGGCGCGCCCCACCTGGTCGGCGGGCAGCAGGGCCGTCCCGTCCGACCTGCGCAGGAGTACTTCGGCTCCCTGCAAGGACACCGGATCGGCCGCCCGGACGACGATCGATATCGGGGTGGGGGATTTCTCCTTGTGAGTCAACGCAGGTCCTCCAGGATCGGCGCGACGTGGTCTCGATGCACGATCGCGATGATGTGGGGGGTGGTTCCGGGAGAAGTGCCTCACCGTGGAACCGCCGGCCGGATGAAGTCCGAGGGCCGGTGTCGGGCGCACATGTCAGTGGTCGTGCAACGGCTCCCGCGCCGGATGCCGTTGCGGCTGTTCGTTGTGTGTGTCCGTTCCGCCGACTTGCAGGGTCGGCTCCGTCATGTCAGTTCCGGGTGGTGGGCCCCATGGTGGCCGAGTGTGTTCCGACGGCCAGGAATTCGCTGTCCGGGGAGGCGCCCTTGCCGCCCTCGGGACACGGGAGCGGCCGCGTGCCCGCAGGCACGCTCGCACCGCCGCCGTGACGAGCACGGATGTCTCCGCCGGATGTGCCCGAAAGAGCTACCACGGCACGTAGGGAGTCACTGGTCTGCTTCCACGATCCGCAGTGCGGTGCGCCCACCAGAATCCGATGTCCCCCGAGGTCGCCTCGGTATCTGTCGCGACGCGATAGCCGTGTGTGAACTCGTGCGTTTCGACGCGCAGTTGCACTACCGCATCAGGCGCATTCCCGTACATGCCCACCGTCGTTCCACGCGACAATCCTTGCTCGTTCCGAGGGACCATACAGCCGCTTTTGGCCGCTGCCACGCACAAGGTGACTCCCCATAATGAGAGTTGCCCTTTGAGGCGCCTTCGTTGCGCGATCGACCAAACAATGGGGTTACCCAAAAGTACGTTTGAGCAGATCCGGACATCGTACGGCCTGGTTCGAATGCCAAATGATCAATCATTGCCCGCTGCCCATTCCGGGCGGCCCTGGATCACTCCCGTTTCTGTCGGTGACAATGTCTCCATGACGCACTGGTTCCGCAGGCACCGGCCTGCGGCTGACGCATGGTTGTATTTCGAGATCGACAGCCGGGGCGGACTCGCGCGCCACATCGAACTCCGTGGGCCTCTGGAGAAGCCCGTGACGGCGGCCTCCTCGTCGGAATGGCGAGCCGCCCGGCGGGATGGGCGACTTGACGCGTACGAGGCGACATTCGGCAGCCTGACCGAGGTCCTCCTCGAGCCAGACGACGCGCGTGCCTCGCAGCCTCTCACCGCCCAGGATTTCGAAGCTGTCTGGCGTGCTGCGAGGTCCATTTGCGAGGCCCGCTCCCGGGCAGCCGCGTCCGGGCACCGGCCTGCCGTCACGCCCGGACAGCTCGACACGCGCGCCACGCATGCAGCGGACGCGTGTCATCCACGGGGCACCGACCCCGAGCCCATGCGGCCGTCGGGCCCGGTGAGCACGCCCTGATGTGCGTGTTCACCGTCGTGACCACGGCCGGACCCGATCCTGTGCCGCGCGCACAGCTCATCCAGCCGTGCGCGGTCCTTCGCGGCGAGGTCGCCGTGCGTGTGGACCACGACCCGCCGGCGCAGGTCGGACTCCAACCGTTCCAACAACACCGCCAGGCCCTTCCACAGGTCTTCGTCGAACACACGGCCCGGGGAGCCGAGTTCGACAGCGAGCGTGTCGCGGCAGGGCGGCCGGACGGTGGCGGCGTACGGCGGCGAAGTGCCGCCCGGACCGATCCACAGGCCCGCCGCGGTCACGACCACCCTACCGATGGGAGTGTGTCCCGGCGCCGTCCGGTCCGTCGTACCCCCCAGGACCGGCGGCATCCGGCACTCCGTTACACGCACGACGCGTTCGCCTCCCGCACCGGCCGGTGAGCAGACAACAGTGCGCGCGAACGGACGCCAGAATTCGCCCTCGGCGTCCGTCATGCCGAGTTCCGCCGCGACATCCGTCGACGACACCACCTCCCAGCAACTGCCGCCGTCGGCCGGGGGTGCCCCTACCGCCAGGCGGACGTCGCTGCCCAGCAGGTCGGCCAGTTCCTGGCCGGTACGCAGAAGCGGACGCCCGTCCAGGGACACCAGCCGCATCAGGTTGCGGACATGGTCCGGCAGGGCGGCCATCACCACGGCCAGGGCTGCGGCGGGCACGTCGGACGACATGAGTACCAGTTGGGGCCTTTCACGCTCGGGAGGCAGGGCAAGCGGTCGCGTGTGGGCGGCAACCGATGCCGGGCCCGATCGCCGAATGGCCAGGCCGGCAGGAACTGGCTCGACGACGTACCCGCCGACGTTCTGCCGGCCCACCCGCCGGACAGCGGACCTCCAGCCCGGCACGGGCAGGTGACTGCCCACGCTCCGAGGTGAGGCGCCTGACGAGAAGTGCCACCAGCCCCCCGAGGCGCCGGGCAGGTCTGGGGAGAAGAGGGATCCGTCCTCGGTCACGAGGGCGCTGCCTGCTGTTGCCAGAACGTCGAGTCGCCACTGTTCACTGATCAGCTCCGCGACGGAGAACCCGCTTGCGCGGCCGCTCGCTCCCTCAGCCATCAGCAGCACGAGCAGCCGTACGTGTGCCTCCAGGCTCGATTCCAGAGCCGGCGCCAGGAGGCGACACAACTGCTCGGCGTCGCCGTCGGGAAGCGGCGCGCCCACCGCGACGACCGCTTCGCCCGGCCGGACCGGGGTCAGCAGACCTGCAAGCCGCCTGAGCCGGTCCGGCGGCCGGCTCCCTGAATGCACCAGGTGTACATGCTCACCGGTGCGCGTCACTGTCAGCATCGCGGTGCCGTCCACGCGCTCGCCGCCCATGTCAGCCTCATGTCCGATCAGAATTTGAAGAGTTCCCAGAACCGGAAGACGGTCGAAGCATCGAGACAGTACACATAGCCGCTCACGTTGCTGCGGATGACCGCGTACTGCTTCGCCTGCCACAACGGCAGCATCGACACTCGGGCCGCCACGATGTCCTGGATCTGCTCGAAATCGGCCGCCGTGGCGGGACGGTCTTCCTCGGACGCCGTACGCGGAAGGAGTCTCTGGGTGATGGTCGGGCTCTCGAAGTGGTTGTCCAGCACGTTGCCCGTTCCGAAGAACGGCGTCGTGAAGTTGTCGCGGTCCGGATAGTCCGGAAGCCATCCCATGACGTAGACGCCGTACCTCCCGGCGGCGATGTCCTTTTCGTACTGGCTGAACGAGACGGAATGCATCCGAGCGTCGAAGAGGCCGCTGGCGTTCAGCTGGGCCGCGATCTCCTTGAGTTCGCCGTCCGTCGCCGGACCGTAACGGGTCGGCGTCGACCACAGCGTCAGCTTCACCTTCTCGGTGATGCCGTCCGCTCGCAGGGCCGCGGCCGCCTTCGAACGGGAGGGTTCTTCACCGTAGTGGTCGAAGAAAGCGGTGTTGTGGCCGGTGATGCGGGCCGGGATGATCGAGTACAGCGGGCTGGCCGTGCGCTTGTACACACGGTCGACGAGTGCGTTCCGGTCGATCAGGTAGGCCATCGCCTGACGGACACCGAGTCGACCCACCACCGGGTCGTCCATGTTGAAAACGAGATGCTGAACCTCTGCGCTGTCGCCCGCGACAACCTCGATGTCGTCTCGCTTGCCCTGCGAGAGCTCGGCGATGTCCTGCGCGCCGAGGCCGCGATAGGCGATGTCGACGTCACCGTCGACCAGGGCGTCCTTCAGCACCGTGCGCTTGCCGTGAAAGAACTTCACCGTGATACCGGAGTTCTTCAGGTCCGCCGTTCCCGTGTACCTGCTGTTGACCGAGAAGGTCGCCTGGTCCTGGTCGAACGAGTCCAGGGTGTACGGCCCCGAACCGATCACGGAGTGGTCCTGCCGCAGCGCGTTCGACGGGTACGCGTGCCAGTCGACGATGGACCCGGCACCTGAGGCGATCTTGCTGGGGAAGGTGGCGTCAGGCATGCCGAGCCGGAAGATCACCGTCTTGTCATCCGGTACTTCGACCCGCTGGAGCGACTGGAACATCACAGCCGATCCCGCCGAGTCGTCGATCTTGCGCAGCCGGTCGAAGGAGAACTTCACATCCTGCGCGGTCAGCGGATCGGCGTTGCTGAAATACAGGCCGTCCTTGAGGGTGCAGCGAAAGACCTGGCTGTTCTTGTCAGTGAAGGAACACTTGTCGGCCGCGTCGGGTTCCGGTTCCGTCTTCCCGTTGGGGAAGCTGAGCAGCGACTGGAATACGTTGTTGAAGAGCAGCCATGAACCCGGACCGTAACCGGAGGCCGGGTCGGTCGCCAGAATGCCGTCGGACATACCCACGACCATGTGGGCCCCGTCGGATGGACCGATCCCTGATCCGCAGCCGGTCAACAAGGCGGATGTCAGCCCCACGAGGGCAGGCAAAGCCATCCACTTGCTGCGCTTGCTCACTTGAGTTGCCTTCTTCTTTTCATGTTCCGTTTGCTGCTTGCCGGGGAACGGCGTGAAGCCGAATTCGAGGCCCGGTGGCTCTGACGCAGCCGCAGACAGCATCGGGTTTCTATCAGCTGTCAGCACGGACAAATGAAGCGACAAGGCCGATCAGGTTCGTTTGGGCAGCAAGAGGTGACACACAGGCAGCGCCAAGGACCGAAGGGTTACGGCGTCGGGCCGTCGTGGTAGGCCTGTTTCAACGGTGCCTGGTGAGCAACGCGGCAGGCTTTTCCTGGGGCGAGACATCTCACGGGACATCAAAATTGGTGAGAGAACCGCTCGGCCGACGTACCGCGAACATGGCTCACCGTCGCACCGCGATGCGACGGAAAGGAACCACAGCCCCGGGCCGACCTGGGTCAGCGCACCGCCTTCTGCCCCTCGGGGCCGACCGCGAACCACTTGCCGTCGAGGCCCTGGCCGTTCAGGTCGCCGGCCCGGGAGTCGCCGGAGAAGCGGTAGACGGGCCAGCCGCCCACGGTGACCTGGACCTTGCCGTCGGCCCGGCGGATGGCTCCGACGTCCTTCGGGTTCACGCCCGCCAGATAGACGTTGCCGCCGTCCTTGATGATGACCGGGGGCCACTTCGTGGCGCAGGCGTCGTTGCAGTTCGACTCGCCCGAACCAACGCTGTCGCCGTCAAAGCGATAGAGCGCCGCCTGGTTGATGTTGATCAAGTGGGGGGCGGCCAGGTCGGGCGAGGTCACCGCGGACAACTGGACCCACTTGGGCGGCGTCTCCTGGACCGCCACGCCGATCACCGTGCCGCCGGTCCCGTTGAGGCCGGCGTCCTTGGCTGTGGAGTCGACCACCTGGAGCGCCGAGTTGCCCGCGCCGCCCTGCGCGGGCGCCGCGGACGAGGTGGCCGGAGCCGGGGCGGGGGTGGACGGGGCCGAGGTGTCACCGATCTGGATCACCTTGCCACACGCGGTCAGGCTCACCAGCCCGCAGACGGCGAGAGCGGTGGCGGCGGAGGCCCGGCGGGCCGCGGTGCCGTGGGACAGCAGGCCGCTGAAGAACGAGGTCATGCAGGCAACACGACACAGGCCCCGGAAAAGGTTCAGCGCCGTGCCCCGGTCACCGCGAAGGGTGCTCCGCGGTGAACGTTCCGCCGCCCCCGCGTCGTGCTTCTCGTACAGAGCAGCCCTCACGCGAAGGATCGGGAGCCCGCAGTGTCGTCGAACGTGAACATCCCCGGGGACGAGCTCAAAGAGGCCCAGGAGAGGCTGGACTTCGTGAACAACAACATCGACATCGGACACCACACGTTCGACTTCGATGCGGCTTTCGGCCCCGAGCTGTCCCGCGGCGCCGCGCAGAACTTCGAGGACCGCTGGGAGGACGGCAAGCACCAGTTGCAGAAGCAGGTGAAGGGCATCCGGGACGCCATCGGCCAGATCCTGGACGCCTTCGAGAAGACCGACCGGGACGCGGCCGCTCATCTCGACGGCGGCTCCGGCACATGAGACTCCCGATGGACACGGTGAAGGACGGACGATGAGCACGGCACAGCGTTTTCTGCTGGACATCCCCGATCAGTGGGACCAGTTCGATCTGAGCGGTGAGGAGTTGGCACAGGTCCGCGCGCAGGCGCTGGCCTCGACCGACGATCCTCGGGCGAAGGCCGAGATCAACGACATGTTCCGGCAGGGCCGGGAGGTGACCCGGGCGGCCCGGCGCTACGGGGCGCTGCTGGCCTCGGGCACGGCGACCATGTATCCCGAGGGCCTGTTCATGGCCTACGGCATGGTCTTCGCCGTCACCACGCCCGCGGGTCACGAGCTGACCCTGCCCGTCCTCTCGGCGCAGCTGGGCATCTCCTCGGCCACCGGTGAGGCCCCCAAGGACCGTGTCATCACCTCGGTGAAGGTCCCCCATGTCGGCCCCGCGGCACGGGTCACCGGCACCGAGGTGACCCGGCTGACCGGTGACATCGACGTCAAGCTCCTGACGATGCACACGATGATGCCGGTGCCCGGCACCACGCAGGACTTCCTCGTGGTCACCCTCGCCAGCCCCAACCTGCCGCTGAAGAACGAGGTGTACGACCTCTTCGACGCGATCACCGGCACGTTCCGCTTCCTGACCGCCGAAGGGGAGCAGGTCCCCGTGCAAGTGGGTTCCGGTGCCTGACCGCAGCCCGCCGCGGTGACCCGCCTGGCCCACCTGGCCCGCCTGCGAACGTCACCGCGGGGCGGCCGACTGGGTTCGGCCGCCCCGCAGCAGGGGCCGGAGCCCCGTCCCCCGGGAAGGTGAGGGGGACACGAGGAGGGGCTCCCCCACGGGGGGCATGAGGGAGCCCCTCCGGCTTCACATGTCGGCTTCCAGGTACGGCACCTGGACGCTCCTGAGAGTTCCGTCGCCGAGGTGGATCAGGCCGCGGCCCGGCTGCGGGGCCTGGCCGACCAGACCTCGGGTCAGTTTCACGCCGATGACCTCGCCGTCGCTCAGTCCCTGCGGGGACAGGAGCATGCCGCTGCGGTTGCGCTTGACCTGTCCCATCCACCCGGCCAGGGACAGCGACAGCGACTCGGCGTTGCCCGCCACGAGCACGCCCCAGCCGGTGCCGGCGCCGCCGCGGGCGAGCAGCGCGAGATCGGGGTCGATCTCGGCTCCCGTGAACAGTTCGGCGTCGTCGACGACGATGACGCCGTACTCCTGCGAGACGTTGTTCAGTGCCTGCCGGAAGTCCCCCACCGGCACGTCGGCGTCGGTGAACAGGGACACCACTCCGGGCCGGCCCTGGAGGGTGCGCAGGGGCGAACGCCTCGGGGCCAGCACGATGAGTCCGGTGCCGGCCGCGAGCAGCGACTCGCACGCGGCGAGCAGCGCGGTGCTGCGGCCGGTGCGCGGCGGTCCGGCGATCACGAAGGTGGGGACGTCCGTGAGGTCGGGGCCGAGCGAGGCGAGGATGTCTCCGCCGACGGCGACCAGCGGCCGCATGGGGCCGGCCTGCGGGTGCAGGATGAGGGCGTCGGCGTACGAGATCCGCTCGGGCAGCACGTCGAGCCTGATCGGGCGGCGGGCGTCGGGCACCGCGCTCTCCCGCTCGGTCAGTTCCTTGCCGAGGGCCGCGAGGACCTGGGCCTGGGCGGTGCCCGCCAGGTCCTCGCCGAGGACGGCGATCTGCGCCTCGCTGAGGTCCTGGGTGCGGATGCCGCGGCCGGGCTCCGGGTCCGTGGGCGCGGACTTGGTGGGGATGCCGACGCTGGAGTAGTCCTGCCGGTCGTTGAGCCTGAGGACGATCTTGTCCTCGGTGGTACCGGAGAAACGGCTGCCGCCGAGCACGCGGTCGCCCGCGAGCACGACGTGGATGCCCACGCCCGCACCGTCGCGCAGCAGCCGCAGCAGGCGCTCCAGGTAGCTGCCGTTGTCGTAGGACGTGAACTCGCGCTCGAAGACCTCGAACCGGTCGACCATCAGCACGATGTGCGGAAGCCGCTCGTGGGCGGCCTGGCCGCGGCGCAGTTCGGTCAGATCGGCCGTGCCGCGGGCGCCCAGGACGCTCTGGCGGAGGGTGAGTTCGCCTCCGAGCCGGTCCAGGAGGCGGCCGAGGCGTTCGATCTGGGTGCGGTCGACGACCGCGCCGCAGTGCGGCAGCGACGTCAGCACGTTGAGGGCGCCGTTGCCGCAGTCGATGCCGTACAGGTGCACGTCGTCCGCGCCGTGGGCCTGGCCGAGCGCCGCGGCCAGGGTGCGCAGCGTCTGGGAGCGGCCGCTGCGGGGCGAGCCGATGACGTGCAGGTGGCCCGCCCGATCGAGGTCGAACGTGAGCGGTGCGCGGGTCTGCTGGGCGGGCAGGTCGACCATGCCGTACGCGACGGGGGCCAGGGCCGCCTCGCGTTCGGCGGCGGGCTTCGGCGCGGGCGGCACCGTCCAGGGCAGCACGCCGGGCAGCGCCGGCAGCCAGGGGCTGGGCTGGCGCGGCACACCGGCGAGGCCGGCCGCCTCGGCGACCGCGCCCGCGAGCACCGCGAGGTCGGTGACCGCCTCGCTCCGGGCGGCCGCGGCGCCGCCGCGCGAACGCGCCCTGGGCAGCGGACCGCCCAGGTCCCGCCATGACACGGGTACGGCGTCCACGGCCACCGGCGCCCCGGTGGCGGGCAGGCCGCCGGGGCGGCGGCCGCCGACGCGTCCGGACTGGAAGGGCAGCAGCGCCGACGGGCCCAGCCGGGCGTAGGCACGACCCGGGTTGGCCGGGGAGATGTCACCGGAGTCGGGAGCGTCGATGATGTCGCGGCTCTCGCTCGTGTCGGTGGTGCGCAGGGCGATACGCAGGTTGGTGTTGGCCCGGATGTCCGGGGTGACCGCGCCGCCCGGCCGCTGGGTGGCGAGCACCAGGTGGATGCCGAGGGACCTGCCGCGCTGGGCGATGTTGACCAACCCGGAGATGAAGTCGGGCAGTTCGCGCACCATCGAGGCGAACTCGTCGATGACGAGGAGCAGTCGGGGCAGCGGTGGAAGGACGTTGCCGCCGCGCGAGCGCTTGTCGAGGTAGTCCTCGATGTCCTTTGCTCCCGCCTGGGCCAACTGGGTCTCGCGGCGGCGCAGTTCGGCGCCCAGGGAGACCAGTGCCCGCTCCACGAGGCGGGTGTCGAGGTCGGTGACCAGGCCGACGGTGTGCGGCAGGTCGGCGCACTCGGCGAACGCGCTGCCGCCCTTGTAGTCGACGAGGACGAACGTCATCTCGTCGGGCCGGTTGACCACCGCGAGCGTGGCGACGAGCGTCTGGAGGAGTTCGGACTTGCCGGAACCGGTGGTGCCGGCGATCAGCGCGTGCGGGCCGTCGCGCACCAGGTCGACGGCGAACTCGCCGTCGTAGCCGACGCCAAGTATCGCCCTGGTGGAGCGGCCGCCCAGGGACCATCCGGCCGCAAGGGCCTGCGCGGTGGGCGGTTCGATGGCCAGCAGGTCCAGCAGGCGTACGGAGCCGGGCAGCGCGCTCTCGTCGCTGTCTCCCACGCCCCGCAACGGGGCCAGCGCCCGCGCGAACTGCTCGTGCCAGTGCGCCTCGGGGAAGTCGCTGCGCACGTTCTCCAGGGCGGCGGCGGAACCGGTGCGGACTTTGGCCGTGGTGGCGTCGGCGCCGGTGACGACGACGGCGCCGCACTCCTCGGGCAGCAGCCGCTCCTCCCGGTCGATGCAGATGGTGTGGACGCCCACGGCCGGACCGTCGCGCAGCAGGCCGATCACACCGGGCAGGGAACGGGCCCGGCGGGCCTCCTCCAGGACGACGAGGATGTCGGGGTAGCCGTTGACGCCGCCCCGCGTGATCTCCGGCCCGGCGGCGCCGCGGGTGGCGACGATCTGGCCGAGTTCACCGATGCGGCGGGCCAGCGAGTCGGCGGTGCTGCCGATCAGGGCGTAGGCGTCCTCGCCCTGCGCCTGGGCGTGTGGCAGCCAGCGCGTCCAGGACCAGTCGTGCTCGCCGGACGGCCCGGCGAGGACGACGATGCGCAGGTCGGTGGGACTGTGCAGGGCTGCGGCCTGCGCGGTCAGCCATCCCGCCAGCCGGGTCGCCCCCGGTCCGGCGACGCCCGCGACTCCGACCCGGCGCAGCGGCACGGCGACGGGGACCTGGTTCAGCCACGGCACGGTGTTGCGCCGGTGCTCGCTCTGTTCGGGGTCGTCGACGCTGACCGACGACGGAAGATCGGTGGTGCCGGTGCGCACGGTCAGGAAGTCGGGGTCCCGCCACCGGCGTTCCCACAGCCGTTCCGACGGCTGTACCGCCATCTGCAGCAGTGCCGCCGGATCGGGCAGGGAGAGACGGAGGTTGTGCTGCTCCTCCAGGACGGCGGTTTCGATGTCCGCGCGCACCGCGGCCACCGATCGGTCGTACTCCTCCTTCGACTCCAGGTACTTCAGCATCGCCTGCTTGCGGCCGCCGAACTGGGTGACCAGGGCGGCGATCGGCGAGAGCAGGGCGATGAAGACGAAGGACCACCGTTGGGTGACCAGGATGGCGATCGCGGCGCTGCCGGCCGGCAGCAGCAGGATCGGCAGGAGGGGGATCGGCCGCTTGTCCGGCTTGACGGGAGGGGTCGGCAGCCGGAACTTCGCGCCCGCCGCGGGCGGCAGGAAACGCGGCGGCCGGTTGAACTCCAGCCCGAGTCCGTCCTCCGCCGCGACCAGCGGGGCGCTGGCCGTGCGCCGTGAGGTCAGCTCCAGCTGGATGGTGCCCACCGTCAGCTGGCTTCCCTCGCGCCACGCGGACGGCACGCTCGCGGGCTTGCCGTCGAGCGAGGCCGATTCCGCCGCCAGGAGCCGGGCGCTGCCGTCGAGGCGCACCCGCACCTGTGCGGCGCGAGGCGGCGCGCCCTCGGCCAGCCGGACGCGGCAGCCGGGGGCGGCGCCGATGTCGTAGTCGCCGGGGACCAGGCGGTAGGTGGTGCCCGCACCCGGCCCGGAGACGACGCGGATCTCGGTGCTGCCCTCGGGCTCGGGCTCCCCTGGCACGGGAGCGCCGAGCCCCAGGTCCATGCCGTCCCGTACACCCGCCGCCTGAAGTGTGCTCCCTGGGTCGACGAGCTTAGAGCCGACGTACAGGGCCTGCTCCGGCGCCGTGGGGCCGTCGGCCCCCGCGTACCCGACGGCACGGGCCAGCTCGGCCGCGAACCTGTCCGCGGTGGCGGTCGGTTCGGTCTGTACGGCGACGGTGGTGGACACCCCCTCGGCGCGCGGGTCACGAACGCTGACGGTCAATCGCACTGCTCATCGTCCTTCTCGAGTAGCGGTGGGTGCGGCGCCGATCGCCGTGCGGCGAGCCGGTGCCGGTGGGTCAGGACAGGGCGGAGCCGAGCTGGCTGTCGGTCTGGTCGAAGGCCTCGCCGACGGTCTTCACGTACTGGCCGATGCCCTGGAGGCCCTGGTTGACCTGCTCGAAACCCTTGGCGAACTCGTCGAAGAACGGCGAGAACTTCTGCTGCGCGGCCGGCGTGCTGTAGCCGTCGGCGAGCAGGGTGGAGATCTTGCCGCGGACCTCGTTGAGCTTGTCCTGGAGCTGGGAGAAGTCGTTGAGCAGGGCCTGCGAGGTCGACGACGTGGTGTCGGAGTTGACGCTGTAGTTGGGCATGGAAGTACTCCTTGCTGGTGGGTGATGCCGTCCATCCGTTCAGGGATGGAGAACTGGGTGTACGAGGCCTCTAGCCGCCTGCGCCGTCGGTCTCCGGTGCGGGCGGTGGCCCGGTCACCGGGACCGGGGCCGACGCGGGTGCCGGGGCCGGGGCGGTTGCGGAACCGGTCGCCGGGGCCGGCGCCGAGGGTGGGGCCGGAGCCGGCGCCGGGCCTGTCGCCGGGGCGGGTGCGGGTGCCGGGGCGGGTGCGGGTGCCGGAGCCGGTGCCGGAGCCGGTGCGGGTGCCGGAGCCGGTGCCGGAGCCGGTGCGGGTGCCGGGGCCGGTGCGGGTGCCGGGGCCGGTGCGGGCGGGCCGAATGCGGCAGGGGGCGCGGCGTCGGGGCGGGGGCTGCCCTTGATGGGGATCTTGGCGGTGAGACCGTCGACGGCGCGGCCCAAGCCGGCCTTGCCCACCGCGCCGACGCCGAGTTTCGGGGCCGAGTTGGCGATCTCGTTGGCGACGACGTCGCGAGGGTCCTCGCCCTGGGCGATGCCGACTCCGATCTTGGTTCCGAGCGTCGCACCTTCCTCCACGGCGCTGCCCAGCTGATCCGATGCCCTCTTGCCGAGGGAATCGCCGATCGCGGGCTCGGTGGTGTCCCCGAACCGCCCGCCCTGGCCCTCCTGCACCGGCACGTTGCCCCGCGCCTTGCCGATGGCGCCGACCCCGCCCTTGAACGCCGCTCCGGCCACGGCGCCTGCCGCGGCACCGGCGAACACGCCGGCTGCCGTGACCTTGTCGTGGTTGGCGGCCTTGGCGGCCGCTTCCTTGGCGGAGTCACCGAGGAACTTGCCCACGACACCCGTGGCGGTCTTGCCCACGGGATGACTGAGGAAGCCACCGACGATCCTGGTGTTGGTCAGGGACTCGCCGATCTGTGCGATCTTGCCCGTGGCCTGCTTGATCAGGCCGGAATTCTTCACCGCGGACGCGAGGGCGGGGCTGATCGCCTCGGCCGCCCGGCCGCCCAGCTTGAGCAGCGAGCCGCCGGGGACGATGCCCAGCAGGCCGATGACGAAGTCGCCTGCCTTGATCCCTCCCGTCTGGCTGGCCACGACTTGGTTGAAGACGAACAACAGGCCGCCCAGCAGGGCGCCGACCACCGGGAAGAACACCGCAACCACCGCGATCAGCAGGGACAGCAGGATCTGCACGAACGGGAAGTCCTTGAAGAAGTCGGCGATCTTCTGGAAGATGCTCCGCTCCGGGATCGCCTCCTGCGCCGCCCGGTCGAGCACCTCCGCGCACCGCCGCTGCGCGCCCTCGCGCAGTGTCCTCGCCTGCTCCGCAAGACTTCTGGCAGCGCTCAGCTCGGCCTGACCCGTGTCGATGGCGTCCTGAGTGGCGCGCGCCTGTGCCTGCTCGTCGGCGGTCGGGGTCGCGCTCAGCTGCTTCGGAGTCTGGTTCGCCTGCGGTGCGGCGGCCCGCGCCCGGTCCACGGCCTGGTCGAAACGGCCCTGCGCCTCCAGCAGCCGCGGTATGTACTCGCTGTAGGCCTGTGCCGCGTCGTGGTACGACGTCATGGTCTTGGTCAGCTTGTCCGGCAGATCGTCACCGATCTTCGCGTTGAGCTTGTCCATCGCCTCACCGGAACCCTTGGATATCGCCCCGCCCTTCTTCAGGACGTTGAGCGCCGTCTCGGCAGCGTCGCCGATCTCCCGGTAGCGCTTGACGATGTCCTGGATGATCTCGGGGTTGCCGGGCGTCGGGTCCGAGTCCATGCCCAGGAGCTGGAAGTCCTCGGGACTCGAGTGCCGACGTGCCATTGCGATCCCCCGGTCCGGTGCGTGCGTGTGACGTGCGATCCCGAGGTACACGGCACCGGGCTCGTGGAGGGTTCAATGAACTTCGCGTCCGCGTCGAACGTTTCTGCCCGGCGGCCCCGTGTAGTCGGTGCAAGCAACGTCGGACGACATGGGTGGACACGATGAGCAACGGCGCGGGCCGAGTGCCCGAGCACCGGCCGAGAACTGCCGCGGCGCACCGCATCCCGCAGACGCCGTGGTACGTCCTGACGGCTCTGCTGGCGGCATGCCTTGTCGCGCTCGGCACAGCCCGCCCGGCCGAGGCGGCACCGCCCGCCGACGACCTGGTCAGGGTGTTCGTGGTGCAGGACCCCGCGCAGACCGGCGGACAGTTCGCCACACTGCAGTCGATCGCCGCGGCGACG
Source organism: Streptomyces sp. NPDC002265 (assembly GCF_040296125.1). Classification (NCBI taxonomy): domain Bacteria; kingdom Bacillati; phylum Actinomycetota; class Actinomycetes; order Kitasatosporales; family Streptomycetaceae; genus Streptomyces; species Streptomyces sp. NPDC002265. Next base: position 19,180 of record NZ_JBEOWS010000151.1, read on the forward strand.
CTGGGCGACGCGGCACGGGCCGACGAGATCTTCCAGCTCAACCGAGGTCAGGCGCAGAAGGACGGGTCCGCCCTCGGCAGCCCCGGCGACCAGTTGCATCCGGGCTGGATTTTGCGGCTTCCGCAGGACGCGTCCGGTCCCGGCGTCCAACTGGCCAAGGACACCGGGGGCGGAAACGGCGCCTCCGCTCCCCCAGCCGCGGGGACGTCCTCGTCGGGGACGGGCGCTGCGCAGTCCACGGTGGTCACCGTCCCCCTGGGCGCGGCGCTCGCGCTGCTCGGGGCGATCCTGCTCGCTCTGATCACCGCGGGCATCGTCGCCCGTCGCAAGGTGCGTGCCGCGGCCGGCGCCGTCGGGCGGGGTGTCCGCGCGCTGGGCGCGCCCGTGCGCCGTCGCCGTCGGCTGGCGCAACGACAGGCGGTGAGCCGCCGCTTCGACGCGGACGGCGACTCGGTCCAGCGGGCCTACAACGCCCTCGGCGAGTTCACGCAGACGGACCGGGAGCCCGAGAAGCCGGTGCACGCGCTCGGCGTGGACGACGCCGGCGTGACGGTGTGGCTGTCCGCCTCCGATACCGCCGACGCTCCCTGGGCGAACGTCGACAGCACCCGTTGGCGGCGCCCCGCCGACGCGTCCGGTCGCAGGGCTCCGGGCGGCGGCGCCGACGTGACCTCACAGTCCGTCCTCACCACCGCGTGTCTGGTCCGGGCGGGCACGGACGCTGCGAACCGGCCCGTTTTCGTGGATCTCAGCCGCCTGGACGGGGTCCTGAGTGTCGGCGGTGACAGGACCGTCGCCCGCGACGTGGTGCAGAACCTGCTGACGGAGATCGCCCGTACCCGGCCGAACCTGCCGGTGACCGTGGTGCGCGGCTCGGCCGACGCACCACCGCTCGCCGTGCCGCCGAACCTCCGGCAGATGCCCCAGGCCGCCACGTCCACGGTGGCGAGGCCGTTCCCGTCGCACGGCACGGTACGCGCGGCCGCGTCACGCCGACCGGTCAGGGGGCTGGTCGTCGTATCCGGTACGCCGGGTCCGCGGGAGGCGGCCGAACTGGCCGCTCTGTGCAGCGTGGGCTGGACGGGACTGGTCTGCGGCGAGACGCAGGAGGCCCACTGGCGCTGGTACGCCGACGGTGACGGCCACGTCGACATCCCCGTGCTGGACCTTCAGTTGACGGTTCCGGCCTGAGTTTCCGTGCCTGTCGCTGCCGGAGGGATCCCGTGGTTCTTCCGGCGGTGGACCGGCATCCCCCACGGGTTCACCCACGGCCGCAACGAACGGAGGCCCGCTCCACCGGTGGGAGCACCTACCGGCGGAGCGGGCCTTCCTTCATCTGCCGCGGGGGCGGCAGGAAGAGAACCCGGCATGCCAGGGCCAGGATGCCGGGTCCTTCTCCCGCTCACTGCCGTTGCCCCCATGGCGAAGCAGGAGCGGGAGGTCTGCGAGGAGTGGTCCGTGCACATCGGCGGCGGGCCTGCTCGCGTCCCGACGACGTCGAGCGGGACGGCGACGGGGTTCTCGTCCCGCCGAGGCGGCGTGAGTGTGACGGCCCGCAGACTCCGAGTCTCCGCGGGGGCAAAGAGTCCCGGAGCGCTGCAGGTACGTAACTGATCCACGCGATCAGCTGCTCGGTCTGCCGCCCGATCGGCATCTCCACTCGCTGCCTCTCGGGCGGGCTCAGCGAGCCTCGCAGCGCGACGACCGGACCGACAAGGCTGATCGGTGGATCCTGCCCTCAGGGGCGTCGTGCATGACCGGTCGGGCACGGGCGCTGCCTGACGGGCAGTCGGATGACCGGCCGGCCACGGGTCCTCGGCGGCCTCCGCCGACCAGGTGGACCTCGCCGGCGGCGCCCAGTACAGCCTCGGCAGCTTCGTCCCCGACCAGGTCAGGAATTACGGCACGAACGTCACCGGGCTCGTCCTCCCCAGGTCCGGGCACTGGATCCGGGAGGAGCAGCCCACGTACATGATCAACTACCTCGAGAGCTCCCTGGGCACCTGGCCGACACCCTCGCCGTGCGGCGCCCCGGCCGACCGAAACCCTCCCCTGACCAGGGCGCCCACGGACCTTTGCGAGACAAAGACCATAATTGATTGACTATTCCATAAAGGGCGTTACTCTGGCGCCATGGCTCGTACCAGGGAGTTCGACATCGACCAGGCGGTGGACCGCGCCATGGATTTGTTCTGGCGCCGCGGCTATGCCGAGACGTCC